>JAGLDB010000004.1 GCA_023145935.1 Candidatus Sabulitectum sp.
GTGATCTGAAGTACCCTATTACCATTCTTGATCGCGGGGAAAGAGAACAGAACACAGTAGCTGATATTTCCATGTCCGTCAGTCTTCCGCATCACTTTAAGGGAACTCACATGAGCAGGTTTCTTGAAGTTTTGACCTCTTCAGGATGCAGATTTACAGGTAGCACTATTCCTCTTGTTCTGGAGAAACTCAAAAAATCTCTTGAGGCGGAGTCTGCAAGAATAAAGATAGAATTCCCCTACTTTCTAACAAGATGCGCTCCTGTCAGTGGAGCTGCGGCTAAAATGAGCTATTCGTGTGCTTTTACCGGCGAATCTCACAAAGATCGGGAAGACTTTATCCTGACAGTGACTGTTCCAGTCAACACTCTCTGTCCGTGCAGCCGTGAGATCAGCGACGCCGGCGCTCACAATCAACGGGGCTACATTACTATGGATGTAAGAACAAGAAAAGCGGAGGACGGTACTTTCGTGATGATGTGGATAGAAGAACTTGTTGAGATAGCCGAGACTTCTGCTTCTGCGCCACTCTACACAATACTCAAGCGCCCGGATGAGAAATTTGTTACTGAACAGGCATACAACAACCCTGTATTCGTGGAAGACATGGTCCGCAATGTGGCAGAGAAACTAATGAAAGATCCGAGGATTACGCAGTTTACAGTCACTGCACATAACCATGAAAGCATACATAATCATAATGCGTATGCTGTTGTTGCATGGAAAGAGCTTGATCAGACGAAACATTTACCGGGTCAATAAAACCATTCTCATTGGCGAAAAACGGAATTCTATTCTTTGCTGTACTCTGCCTCGACGGTTATTGAGATGCCGCCTCTGATCCCGAAATCTGCCTGCACATGGCACCATCGGGGATGAATGGCTTCAACTATATCATCAAGAATCATGTTTGTTACATGCTCGTGAAAAACACCCCTGTTCCTGTAAGAAAGAAAGTAGAGTTTCAGGGATTTTGATTCAACAATTTTCAGATCAGGAACATAACTTATGGTTATTTGTGCAAAGTCAGGCTGGCCTGTTTTAGGGCATACACATGTGAATTCATCTGTGGAGAGAGTTACTGTGTAGTCCCTTTCGGGATTAAGATTGGGAAATGCTTCAAGCCCTGTGAATTCAACAGCAGAGTTCCCCAGAAGGGAAAGATTATCCATATCATTCTTGATTGCCATGTTCTTCCATTTCATCTGTCATTCTGTAAATGATCGCAATGAGATCTTTCACTGCGTATGGTTTGTTCAATACTTCGTGGGTCCCTTCAATTATTGCAAGCCTGTCTCCTGCATATCCGGTTGTGAACACCACTGGAATAGTGCTGCCAAGGGAAAGTATCTCTTTGTATGCCTCAGGTCCACTCATCTCCGGCATCATAACATCAAAAACAAGCATTTCAATTTCATCTTTTCTTTTTTTGTATACCTCGACTGCTTCTTTTCCATTCCCTGCACGAAAAGCTCTGATCCCTGCAGTTCCCAACCCTTCAACAGTCAGATTCATTATCCTTTTGTCATCCTCTGCAAGAAGGATGCAGATCGAACGAAATGATCTATCATTTCCAGAATCGTTCAGGCTTTCCGTCTCTTTAACCTGTACATGTACATCACTCGAACGATCAACTTTGAGCTCAGGGAAGAGTATCCTGATCTCAACGCCTTCATTTTCTCTGTTTTTTACATTTATGTATCCTGAATGCTCTGTGACTATGCCCATAACAGTTGCAAGTCCCATGCCGGTGCCTTTTTCAGCAGGCTTTGTTGTGAAGAACGGTTCAAAGATGTTCTTGTGGTCTGATTCCGGGATTCCAGGGCCATTATCAATTACAGTCATAGAGATATAGTTACCTGGTTTAACAAATCCGCTGGTGACTTCCAATGGAGATGTGACAGATATCTGATCAAGCACGACTCTGATCGTTCCTCCATTCTCCATTGCATCCCTTGCATTTACACACAGATTCATAAGAACCTGTTCTACGTGACCAGGGTCACCGAAGATCCAGGCACTGTCACAATGAATCTCTGTAAAGACTGTTATGTTCTGTTCCATGATCCTGGATAACAGTTTCTCAAAGCTGCTGGTCAAAGTTATCAGATTCACGGCCTTCAGTAATGGTTTCTTCTCGCGGCTGAAAAGCAAAAGCTGTTTTACAAGCTCTCTGCCTTTTTCAGCAGACTCGACTATGGGCTCTGAAATATCTTTTATCACAGGATCATGGTCAGAAACTCTGTTCAGTATATCACAGTATCCCAGAATGATATGAAGCAGGTTGTTGAAATCATGGGCTACACCGCCGGCCAGGCGACCGATAGCCTCCATTTTCTGAGCCTGGATATTCTCAATTGCTTCTTTCATCGAGGAAAGTTCTTTTTCCTTGATCGCAGTAGTGTCAAAGATTATTCCAGAGATTCGCCTGGTTCCATGGCCGGCAATTGCTCCAATATTGAACCATCTGGTTGAAGAATCATCACTCTGATAACTGATCTCTCCGAAAATGCTCTCTATTTCACCGGTACAGAGTAAATTCATGTTACTTCTCATATTATCAGACATTGACAATTCTAGAAGCCAGTGTGAAAAACGAGGAGGCTCTTCAGGTGGAGAATAGGAAAGAAGTTGGAAGAACTCTTTATCTGCCGTCAGTCTGTCTTCCTTGACTGAAGCGCTCCAGCTTACTGCGCCGGAAGCTTCAAGTGTCAGCTGAAGCTGTTCAAGTTTGCTCTGAAGTGTTCTTTCAGCGGTGACCAGTTTCGTAATATCAACTGAAATAACCAGCATGGAGTCAACACCTATGTAGAAGTGCTTTCTTGCGTGGACAAGCAAATGCAGAGAGCGACTACCGATGGTAATTTCAATGGGAACTGCTTCCCCGGAAGACCCGGAGAAATCCCTTTCCAGAAAGTTTTTAACTCTGATCCTGGTGCCGCTATCAACCATCTGGAGAAGATCACTGTTGTATTCATCAAATCGATTGAAACCGAATTTAGTCAGAAGAGACTGGTTAACATGCACGATCCGATCATCCTGCAAAATGAGGATGCCTATGTTCTCGTCAAGAGACAGTTCTTCGTACAGATTTTTTACTTCGGTAAGAGTGCTGAGCAATTCCTGATGGGTCTTCTCCCTTGATCGAATAAGAAAAATAGCCAGTATCGAAACAACTGAAGTAAGGCAGAGAGGTACTGCCACCGCATTGAATACATACATTGAAAAGGAATCCGGAAGAACAAGTATCCACCCGAGATAGATCGCTGCAGACCCAAGTCCCGCAGAAAGCTGAAAGAAAATCCCAGACATTCTGAATCTTGATTTCTCGCCGAAACGGAGCAGAAGTCCGAAGGCTAAAGCTGAAAGAATTATGCCCATTCCCGGAGCCATTCCAACTCCACCTATGAGTAATCGGTATAAAAGAAGTGGAATTGCTGCAATGATCCCCACCAGAGGCCCTCCGGTGAAAGCTGCTGTAACCAGCACAGGAGTTCGCATATCAATCAGAACACCTGGAAGAACCTCTACACTGAAAAGAATAGCAAGGAATCCGCAGAGTGCGAAAACAGTTCCGCGGATCATCTTGTCCCTGATTGGCTCTCTTCCTATTCCCCATCTTGACAATCTGGTGAGAAAAAGAAAGGCTGCCACCAGCAGGGTGGAATTCTCAATCAGAGCTTTGAGGATATCAATTCTCAAATCATTCTCCCGGTTCAGGCAGGTTTTACCGCCTTGAATGCTTCTTCCGGTGTACATCCGTGATTTGCTGACATCCAGTCAAGGATGTGCCATGATCCTTTGGCTGTAACACCATTTTCAGAGCACCAGACAATAGTATTGTGTATTCCTTCTTCTTCAAGTGCTTTCATCCAGTCGAAACCGGCTCTTCTTGAGCCTCTCATTCGATCTGCCAGCAGGCTTGCCAGAGGTGCCGGTCTAAGCTCGCTGGTAGAAAGAAGGTTATCGTAAAGATCACAGAGCTCAAGGTTCAGAAGACGGTCGATCAGGTGATCACTGAGCCCGAGTTTTTCGTAAACTTCGCGCCTTTCCCAGGGTTTTTTCGGCAAAAGCTTTTGAAGTCTGGTGAATGTATCTGCGGGTATGGGTTGAGGGGGGAGATCTGTGTCGGGATACATTCTGTCAGCACCTGGTAGAATTCGCTCAAAATCTGTATTTCCCCCGGGAAGAGCCTGCCTGGTCTCTGGAGGTATACCCTGGAAAGCTTCTTCTATTCTAATGCATATTTCCTTGACAGTAGTTTTAAGATCTTCTTCAGGGCCGGCAAAAACAAGAGCGGCGTCTTCAGTTGAAAGATTCATTTGCGATCTGAGGGTGTCTGTTGCACACTGGAGTACAGGATAGTATTCCAGACAGGCGATAACCCGAACTCTTCCGCGTAATTCATCAATAAAGGACAGTCCCGGCTGGGTGGGCCAGTGAAGGAGCTTCTTGAATCCAGGAAGGATCATCAAGGCTGCCTTGTGACCGCTGGAATCAAGATGATCTGGATCAAATCCCTCTCCCCTGGCCTGGATCTTTTCGAGTAGAGTAAACTCAGGTTTAAAGTGGGCAGCTGTTAGATCGGAAGTTCGCAATTCATGGCGCAGGTCAAGAAGTGCTTTCTGTCTGTAAGCTTCGATCCTTGAAAGGGATTCAATGTAACCGATCTTTGCTACACCCTTTATCTCTATTCGAGTGCCACCTCTGATAGAGACATTGACATCCTGCCTCACTGAACCGATGCCTCTTCTTACCAGATGGGTGGAACGCATTGTTTCGCCGATAAGTTTTGCAGCAACAGCCATTTCAAGAGGAGTGTACAGTTCAGGAGCAGTTACAGGTTCTACAAGAGGAATTGAAAGGCGATCAGTTCGATAGATAACATGGTGGCCTATATCAGACACTTCTCTGCACGCATCTTCCTCCATACTCATCTGAATGAAATGAAGGTCTCTGCCAAGAAAAGGAATCACTCCATTTACTCCAACAATTGCAGTTCTCTGAAAACCGGTTGGGATCGAGCCGTCAAGGTATTGTTTACGGGTAATGTGCAGTTCGTCAACCAGGGACATGTTGAACATCATAGCAAGCTGCAGGGCAGAGTTAATCGCTTCCGGGTTGGCTTGAAAAGGTGGTGTGTCATCCATTTCGTATGTGCATACCGAGTCGTTGTAAAGAAGATAGTGTACTTGTTTCTTTGTTTTGAACTCCATGAGAGCAGTTCCGTCGTACTCCCCGAATTCACTTAAAGTAGGACGCATATGGCGAAGTATCTCCTGGTGGTGTTCGTCATTCCTTATTTTTGTAGAACAACGGCAGAAAAGTTTTTCTGCTGTGGCAAGCTGCTGATGGGTCTCCAGGCCCCCTCGAAAACCAAGTTCACGCAGTTCAGTGTAATCCTGCAAAATTATTCCTTTCATTACGAATATCAGTTGAGTATTTGTAGCCATGAAAATAACGATTGAAGAGACCACAGTAAACAGGGTTGGCCATTGACCGGCTGAGCAGAGGAGGCTATTATCCCAATGTGAGACTGGAAGCAATACCTTCTGTAGCCGCTTTTCCCGTTAGGTCGGGAGGGCGGTATTTAATTTAGCTTCCATTTAACATGAAAGGAGTTACAATGAACATTGAGATCAGCGCGAGGCACTTTGAGATTACCGATTCCCTCCGGGAGCATGTCGATGAGAAATTGTCTGTTATGGGCAAGTTTTATGACGGCATTGATAATGTCCATGTTATTCTAGATCTATCCTCTGGAATTAGCAGATCCCATGTCCAGCTTCGTGGAGACAGGCTTAGACTTGATTCCAGATCCAAGGGGCATGATATGTATTTTTCATTTGATGACTGTGTCTCTTCTCTTGAGAGGCAACTGAAAAAATTCAAAGAAACTCATCACAACCACCCCCACAGGATAAAAGATGGAAATATTCTTATCTCAGGTGCCTGGTATGTAGCAGCAGAGCCATCAGAGCTCACTGCACCGGTTCTTCTTGAGGATGCAGCAGAGCTTCAAAGATTTTCCACAAATGCCGCGATGACGGAATTCGAGGTCAGCGGTTCTGATGAAAACCTTATATTCTTCAATACGGAAACGGACTGTTTCAGCGCTGCTTACAGAACTTCCACCGGAGCTACTCAGGTGGTTGAACTTGCTCGCAAGGAGTAGACAGTGCAGGATCGATATCCGGATCCGGAGACATTTTCTGTGGGTGTTATGTATGAATATCTTGGCAAGAGATTGTCACTCCAGGACATAACAGATACACGCGGATACAATCGTATGGTTGTATCCCCGGACATAAGCAGACCGGGTCTCTGTCTTTCCGGCTACACGTACAAGTTCATGCATGATCGGATTCAGATATTTGGTGAGACCGATATAACTCTTCTCAATCAGTTATCTCAAGAGGACCGAGTCGCAGCTGTTAACAATGTTTATGATTTTCCTGTAGTGTGCAGTATTGTAACAAAAGGTCTTTCTCCGCCGGTTGAACTGGTTGACGCCGCAAGAAAAACAGAGACAGCTCTTTTTGTTTCCCCGGAGGACACAACACCGCTGATTCATGAGTTGACTGATTTTCTTGGAGAGGTTTTTGCCCACCATATTTCACTGCATGGAACGCTTGTTGATGTTTACGGTGAAGGACTGCTTGTGATGGGAAGAAGTGCGATCGGAAAAAGTGAAGCAGTTCTAGGCCTGGTGGAGCGCGGGCACCGGCTTGTCGCTGATGATCTTGTCAGGGTTAGAAAAGCTGTAAACCGTCTTTCGGGTACAGGAGATTCTCTGATTGGTTTTCATATGGAGATCCGAGGAATTGGTTTTGTGAGTATTGCTGAGCTCTTCGGTGTTGGCGCCACAAAGGAAATACAGTCGGTTGATCTTGTGGTAAGGCTTCTTGATCCTGATCTGGTGGATGAAGCAGACAGGTCGGGACTGGAAGAGAAATTTATGACGATCCTGGGAGTTGAGGTACCGCTTGTAGAGATACCTGTGCTTCCTGGAAGAAATATAACTCTTCTTTTGGAAGTAGCTGCAATGATGAATATACAGGCTAAAGATACCGGATGTACATCAGCAGAGCGACTTAATCGAAAGCTTATAGCTCGTATGAGCAGAAAAAGATTTAAGGATAGCTATGACAGAAAAAACAGTAACAGTTCCAAATAAGTTGGGGATACATGCCCGTCCCGCAGCTTTGATCGTCCGAGCCGCTGTAGAATTCGATTGTGATGTATGGGTAGAAAGCCCGGCCGATAGAGTAAATGCTAAAAGCATAATGGGTGTTATGACACTTGCTGCTTCTGGAGGAACCAGAATAACCGTGTCAGCAAGTGGAGCCGAGGAAAGCCAGGCAGTGGATGCTTTGATCGAAGTTATACAGAGTGGCTTCGGAGAAGAGATGATCTAATGCTGTTTAAAGGTATTCCAGCTTCGCATGGTATCGCCATAGGACCTGCTTTCCTACTAAAAGTCGAAGAGTTGAATCATGCCCGGAGAACTTTTGATACCGCCAATGAGGCTGATCAGGAATTAAAACGGTTTAAACAGGCAATTTATGCGGTCCGCCATGATCTGGAAAACATAGCAGACTCCATGGGAGATGTTGTGGAGGGAAGACAGATTCTTGAATTCCTTCTTCTTCTTCTTCAGGATCCAACCATCAACAAAGAAGTAGAGAGCTTGATCCTTTCCAGTAGAGTTAATGCCGAGTACGCTGTAAGTACAGTATTGCGCGGTGTTATGGAAAAATTCGAAGTTATGGCAGATCCCTACATACGCGAGAGAGTGGCAGATGTGAGGGATGTGGGGCGAAGGGTTATTGAGAAACTCACAGGAACAGAGAAAGAAGTGCTGAAGAATCTTGATCATCCTGTTGTTCTTATAGCAAAAGATCTTGACCCTTCAGAAACAGCCGGTCTCAAGCCCGGTCAGGTTCTGGCTTTTGTGACCGATATGGGTGGAAGAACATCTCACACAACAATTCTTGCCAGGGCTCTTGGAATTCCAGCAGTTGTAGGTCTTCAAAGTGTCACTTCAGAGATAAACCCCAGGGACATTATGATCGTGGACGGCACTCATGGCCATGTAATAGTAAACCCCACAGAGAAGGAACTTGATTACTACAGGGATGTGAGACGCAGATTCCAGGAAGCGGAGAGTATTCTTCAGCGGATGAACCCCGGGCCGGCAGTAACAGAAGACGGTGTGAAGTTTGAGCTTGCGGCCAACATCGAACTTCCTCATGAAGTTGAGCTGGTAAAAAAGCTGGGAGCCGATGGAATTGGTCTCTTCAGAACCGAATTTCTACGGCTGATCCAGGAAAATGGAGAGAACGAGGAAGATCATTTTGAGATATACAGCAAGATCGCCAGGGAGCTCAAGCCCAAGACGGTAATAATCAGAACTTACGATATGGGCGGTGATAAGTTCAGAACAGGGCTGGATACCACCAGAGAGGCCAATCCGTTCCTGGGGTATCGTGCCGTGCGGATTGGTCTTGACCGACCTGAAGAGTTTTCTGTACAACTTCGTGCTATTCTGAGAGCTTCAGTTCATGGGAATGTACGGCTTATGTTTCCTATGGTAACCCATGTAGAGCAGATCAGAAGACTCAGGGATCTGCTGAAAATGGTTCAGAACGACCTTGAATCTCATGGGATTCCATTCGATAAAAATATGCAGGTAGGGATCATGGTTGAAACCCCGGCTACAGTCATTGCTCTGGATCTGATGCTGCCCTATGTTGATTTTGTCTCAATTGGCACAAATGATCTTACCCAGTACACACTGGCTGTGGATAGAGGGAACCCCAAAGTGGCGGATCTTTACGATTCCTTTCATCCAGCAGTTCTGAGGCAGATCGATTCCGTTGTAAGAACCTGCCATTCCCGGAACAAATGGGTCGGGATCTGTGGTTCAATGGCTGGTGATCCACTTGCAGTTCCTCTTCTGATTGGTCTTGGTGTGGATGAACTCAGCGTTGCACCCTCGTTGATCCCTGACGTTAAGAAAATGATAGCAGTTGTTACTACTTATGCTGCACAGGAAATGGCGGAGAAGTCTCTTTCGATGGAAACCGGGCTACGGGTCAGAGCCCTTGTTCACTCTTATGTAATTGGCAAATACCCTGAAATTCTGCTTGATGAGAATGACTGGAATACTGGAGGCTGACATGCACTGTATAATCCCCGCAGCAGGAAAAGGAACAAGAATGAGACCACTTACATGGTCTACTCCGAAGCCGCTTATTCCTGTTGCCGGTCGCCCTATACTGGCACACGTTATTGATTCACTGCTGGAGGCCGATGTTGATCACATAACACTTATTGTGGGCTACCTGGGTGACATTATTGTTTCCTGGGCAAGATCAGCTTACCCGGATATAAGAATTGACTTTGCTTTGCAGGAAGAGGCTGATGGCCTGGCTTCAGCAGTGCTTCTTGCAGATCGTTTTTTAGATAACGGCCCTGCAATGATAGCTCTTGGGGACACTCTTTTTTCAGCAGACCTTTCAGTTCTCAAGGGCGAAAAAAGAAACATGATAGTAACATCACCGGTGGATGATCCTTCCAGTTTCGGAGTTGTGATCATGGATGGAAACCGTGTTACTGAGTTGATAGAGAAGCCTTATGAACCCGTAAGCAATCTTGCTATTGTGGGCGTTTACTATTTTGCCAGTGGTAGAAAATTGATGAAATACTGCAGAGAATTGAAAGAAAAGAACATAAGAACAAGAGGGGAGTACCAGCTTACTGATGCCATGCAGCTCATGGTTCAGAACGGTGAGCCATTCGGTGTTCTTGATATTGACGGCTGGTATGACTGCGGTAAACCCGAGACTCTTTTAGAAACCAACAGAGAGCTGCTGGATAAGAATGGAGGTTTCGGTTCCCCTCTTCTGAAAAACTCTGTGGTTATTGAACCCTGTTTTTTTGGAGAAGGTACTGTGATTACGAATTCTGTAGTAGGCCCATGGTTCTCAGGAGGCGCTGATGTTCGTATTGAAGACGCAAGAATTACAAACACCATCGCCGGTGCAGGTTCGGATATTAGAAGAGTAGTGTTAGCAGAAACGGTTACAGGAGAAAGATCTACTATACATGGTTCCCTTTTGAGAACATACATTGGCGACGATTCTGTTGCGGAGATATAACAAAAGGATTGGTCTTTACGCATCTTCATCTGCAAATCGCGGAGGTACCGGTGTTTACACAAAAAGACTGATCGCCGGATTCCAGGAAGCCGGAATATCTGAGGTCGTACCACTGGGTTCGGAAAATCACGGGACTGTTGCGAAGTTGATCTCAGAGCACCTGTCAATTCCTCGAATGGTGAGGAAAACAGGTTTTGATCTTCTGCACCTTCCTGCATTTGGTGGAAGAACTGTTTCCGGGATACCTTACGCAGTCACAGTTCATGACATGGCATTCATGGCCCGGCGGGACTGGTTTCCGTCACTCAGGTCCATTTACTACAGATATCATTTTCCCAGGGTGGCCCGCAATGCATCAGTAATTATTGCCGACAGTGATTTCACCGTTTCTGAGATAAGAAAATATCTCGGTCTTGAAGCACACAGAGTCTACCTGTCAGCACCGGCGAATGTCGCGAATGAATCTGTATTCCGGCGGGCTTTTGATATACAGGGAGAATACATTCTTTCCACCGGTACAATTGAGCCCAGAAAGAACATTGATGCTCTTCTGGCTGCCTGGCTCGTGATAAAGGAAACTCATCCTGAACTGACACTGGTTGTGGCGGGAAGATGGGGATGGGGACACAGGAAGACGAAACTTGCGCTCGCAAACACTCCCGGAGTGAGATGGGTTGGGTCCATAGCTGACAATTTACTGATGAGTGCCTTTTCAGGAACAAAATTACTGGTCTACCCATCGTTGTACGAAGGATTCGGCCTTCCGCCCCTGGAGGCAGCAGCGTCAGGTGTTCCGTTTGTTATAGGGCCATCCGAAACGCTCTACGAGATCTTTGCTTCTATGGCCGCCGGCGTGTCCGGTGAAAGCCATTTGTCAATTGCACAAGCGGTTCTTCATGCTCTGGAGAAGAGGTCAGATCCAAATGAACTGCGGGAATTTGCAGCACAATTCACCCATGCGAGAATGGCAGTGAACACATACAGGATTTATGGAAAGGCATTTCGATGAAAATCCTGCAGGTTTACAAAGATGTTTTTCCTGAGATCAGTGGCGGAATTGAAAGGTATCTCCACGACCTGTCTCTTTTTCTGAAAAGCAGAGGACATCACATAGAGATTCTTGTTGCAGGCGGGGAAGATCGGATCGTAGACGGACTTAAAGTGTCCGGAATGTATTCACCTGTAAGAATACTGTCTAATCCTGTTGTTCCAGGCTTCACCGGGTTTCTTTCTGATACAGATGCTGATGTCATACATTTTCATCTGCCATTACCAGCGGCGGTTATGGCCTGGGCACTTGTTAAAAATAAAAAGCGGAAACCCTATATAGTTACATACCATAGCGATATTGTTCGTCAGTCTTTTGTAATGCCGATTTACGGACCGATTCTGAAAAGATTCCTTCAGGGAGCTGCAAAGGTAATTGCCACATCAGAGAAGTACATCAGAACTTCACGATTTTTAAGAGAACTGGACAATTCGAAGGCAATTCCCATCGGAGTGGATCTTGACAAGTTCAAACCCGACATAAATGCCAGGAAGGATTACTACCTTTTTGTAGGAAGATTTAGAAAATACAAAGGAATTTTCGTTCTTCTGAAGGCTTGGGAGAAAATGAGCAATCCTCCCGGTCTGATCCTTGCAGGTGGAGGTGGACTGATCACAAAGATAAGAGCCTTCATAAGAAAGAACAAACTGCCGGTAACCATTGTTGTTGATGTCAGCGACCATGAACTAATCAGTCTTTATCAGGGGGCAAGGGCATTGATCCTTCCTTCCATCCAGCGGAGTGAAGCGTACGGTATGGTTCAGGTGGAAGCCATGGCATGCGGAACCGCTCTTATCAGCAGCGATCTGCCCACAGGTGTCTCCTGGGTGAACAGGAACAATGAAACCGGGCTGCATTTTACCACTGGAGATCCTGCAGCACTTTGCGATTGTGTGGTCGAGCTTGAGGAATCACCTGATACCAGGGAAATGATGTACTTGAATTCAAGAAAGAGGGCTGAGCGTTTCTTTCACAGTACAACTCTTTTTCGGGATGTGGAAGAATGCCTGATAAACGCAATAGAGAACTGACCGTTCTGATTCTTTTGGCTACTGCGCTTGGTGTGGTGGACAGCCTTATACCAAGACCGGTTCCTTTCATGAAGCTCGGGCTTGCAAATGTAACTGCGGTAATTGCCGTGGTCAGGTTCGGATTTGTAAAAACACTTGAATTGAATCTCCTCAGGGCTCTTGCTGTAGCGTTGATAACAGGTCTGCTGGCAACTCCTGCTTTTCTTCTCTCTGTTTCCGGTGCATTTGCCAGTGCTGTAACAATGGGGTTGCTTAGAAGGTTGCTACAGGATAAATTATCAATGGCAGGGTTATCCATGGCGGGGGCTGTGGTTTCTCTGTGGGGACAACTTTTTGTGGCCAGTCTGATACTCACGGGACTTCCGTTGCAGAATATTGTATTATTGCTCACTGCGTGGGGTATTGTTTCAGGCGGGGCAGTGGGTTTGCTGGCACAGAAAGCCATGAGTACCATGGGTAAAACTGAAGCATTGCGTAAGCTGGAGGGTTAGATTAAGATACATTGGTAGAAAGGAAGACTATTGTTACACGGCAGGTCTACAGGGTTCTGGATCTTTCTTGCTCTGGCAGGTATGATGACTGGCACTGTATTTGGTGAAGCCGTTGCTGCTGTACTGCCGGATGGTTCTGTGGCACTGAGGCAGTTTTTCAGCGGCAGTGCAGAGTTTTCTATCGGTCCACTGGGGTTTGATATCTATATTCTCAGGTTCTATCTTGCCGTGATTGCAGTGAAGTTGAACATCATGACATTTGCAGGACTTCTTGCGGTGGGTGTTCTTTATAAGTGGTTCTGACACACTAGGGGGGGTTGATTTTGGGTCGTATCGGAACAACTGAGCTTGTATTGATTCTTGTGGTGCTTCTTTTGCTCTTCGGCGCAAAAAGAATTCCTGATATAGCCAGATCGGTTGGGAAATCCATGAGTCAGTTCAAAAAGGGTTTGAAAGATGTCGATATTAATTCCGAAGAAGAAAATAAAGACCATGACGATAAAATAGAGCGGAACGGGGAGTGATTCTGTATGGCAACTGTTAGCTACAGCGCAAAAGAAATTGACTGCAAGATTGTCTATGCAGGTCCTGGATTATCTGGAAAAACGACAAATGTCAAGTACATTCACGGGCAAGTGGCATCAGTTTCTCGCGGGAAACTGATTTCTCTCGCCGCCGGCAACGACAGAACTCTGTTTTTTGATTTTCTTCCCCTGGACTCAGGTGAGATCAACGGTTTCAAGATTCGTCTTCACCTCTACAGTGTCCCCGGGCAGGCCATGTATTCCGATAGTCGAAGGCTTATACTCCAGGGAGTGGACGGGATCGTTTTTGTGGCTGATTCGCAGGAATCAAGAATGGATGCCAACATTGCCAGCCTGAGAGACCTCAAGGAGAATCTCCGCAGTCAGAGACGGAAAGGCGTTAGTCTTATCCTTCAGTGCAACAAGAGAGATCTTCACGATGCGATTCCTGTTTCTGAGATTGTCAGAGAGCTGGGGCTGTCGAGGGTTCCTTGTCTTGAGTCAATAGCGTCTGACGGGAAGGGCGTTTTTGAAACTTTGCGCAGAGTAAGTCGAATGGTTATCGGAAGACTGCACAGACAATTTGAAATACTGGAGGGGAGGGCCTGATGGCCGATTCATTCGTTGATCTGCTGCTTGTTAGACTTGGCAAGGAAGAAGAAAAAAAGAAAGTTCTGAAACTTCTAATTGCAAATCTTGACCTTTCTGTTACTGAAGCTGAGAGTGCGGTAAACAATTCTCCATCAGTTATAAGAGAAGCTGTATCCATGAATGAAGCAAGAGCAATTCAGAAAGATCTGTACCCTTATATTGATCTGCTCCCAAGGCTTGAGGATGAAACAATTCCTGAGAAAACAACTGATGAGGAAGAGGTGGCTGAAGTCAAACCTGATGGTCCGTCAGTCGAAGAGGAAAAAGATTCATCTGATTTTGTAGTTGAAGACAACATTCATGATTATGCGGATGACGGTATTGAGAACGATTCCGATGTTGATGTCCAAGAGGAAGAAGATGAAGAAACCATCATCATAACAACAGCAAGTGAAGAGATACTTTCAACGAACAGGTGTCATATCTGCGGAAGAACTCCCACTGACGGAGAAAGACTTGCACCGTGTAGAACATGCGGCAAGCTTACATGCAGGACATGCTTTGATAGAATCGCTCATGTGTGCAATCACTGTGCGAACGAAGGTAAAACCGTTGACAGGGTTAATGAAGGAATGGGCACCGACTCACAGGAAGGCCTTGAATTCGATACCGAAGAAGAGCACGGGGAAAAATCCGATGAGCAGAAATCCGCCACAGGCAGAATTTTTGCAGCTGTTATTCTTTTTGTTCTTGCTCTTGCAGCTGTTTTTTACTTTCTGGATCCAATGGGGCTTTTCGGCGAGGAAGTCTATACTGATGAATCTCCAGTGGCCGACTCTGATTCTTCAGCATTAGAGTTTATTTCCGCGGATTCGATCCTGAACGAATCAGATACACCTGCAGACTCAACACTTATTGCTGAAGATCAATCAGATTCCACTTCAACTCCTGTTGATCCCATTGATATTGAAGACCAGTATGGCGTGATGTCCCTTGTTCTTCCTGCAGACTGCATTCCCGGCGAGAACAGCGAATCCATAAGTTTTCATCATGCGACTCCATCTGATGTGGATGCAGATATTCCTGTTCCGGAAAGCGAATTTCTTTTCGGCCAGTTGGAATTGATAGCTTCTTCTATTCCCATAGTCGTGGATGACGGCGTTTTTCTTGTTTATTACGATACAACCAGCGTACTTGTTCTTGTTCTTCTTCATCCAGAGGAAACTGGTGCACGGATCGAGTTGATGCGTGAAGTTGCACTGTGGCTGGCTCCAAGCGGAATTGATCAGCTTGTGGTTATATACAGAGAAAACCGTTATCAGAACGCAATTGTATTAAGCCTGGTTCACCAAGCATTTTCTGATGTGGAGGGTGTTCTCAGTCCAAGTCAATTTCAAACTTTCTTAGGCTACAGAGACGATTCCTGGGAATCGATCAGAGGCCCTGTAACTCAGTGGCTTTCCAATATGGAATAGCCATCTCTCAAGGATAAAAACTGGAGTTATTTACAAATGTCAAGAGATTTCAAGAGGAAACTTGTAATTATAGAGTCCCCTGCAAAAGCCAAGAGTTTGAAAAACTATCTGGGCAAGGGTTGGGATGTTATTGCTTCCTACGGCCATGTAAGAGACCTGCCGTTGAATCGGATTGGTGTAAACAGCGAAACACTGGAACCTACATATACGGTTCTGCCCCAGAAACGTTCGGCAGTAGCAAAGCTCAGGAAGGTAGCCTCCAGCTATAAAGAGATCTATCTCGCTGCGGATCCAGACCGCGAGGGTGAGGCCATCTGCTGGCATATCTACAAACTGCTCCAGGGAAAAGACATAACATTCAAAAGAATAAGATTCAATTCCATAACCAGGGATGCTATAAGAGCAGCGTCTCAGGCAGCTTCAGATATAGATATGGATTTGGTTGACGCTCAGCAGGCCAGACGGGTAATGGATCGCCTTGTTGGTTACAAAATAAGCCCGTATCTCTGGAGAACGGTGGGCAAGGGGCTAAGTGCAGGCAGAGTTCAGACTGTTGCGCTTCGTCTTATAGTAGAGCGGGAGCGTGTAATTAACAGCTTTGTTCCCAGAGAATTCTGGCCGGTCACAGCAGAGTTCAGTCAGCTCGGCTCTATGTTTCAGGCGAAGTTGTTTAAATATCTGGGCAAAAGAGCAGACGGCGATAAGTATTCTCCAGGAGACAAAGAGAAGGCAGATACTATTTTAGCCAATGCCAGGAACGCTGTCTGGGAAATCACCTCTGTGGAAGAAAAACTAAAGACAAAGAAACCTCTTCCGCCGTTCATTACAAGTTCTCTTCAGGTTGCGGCTTCCGGCAGATTTTCTATGCCTCCGTCTGTCACAATGCGAATTGCACAGGATCTTTATGAAGGATTCGAAATTGAAGGCGAGACCACAGGTCTTATCACCTATATGCGTACTGACTCGGTACGGATCGAACCGGCTGCTATAGAAGATTGCCGAAGCTTCATCAGAGAAAATATGGGAACAGATCAGCTTGCGTCAAAACCAAGACGATACAGAGCCAGTGGAGGTGCGCAGGATGCTCACGAAGCCATTAGACCAACTGATGTTAAGCGTACTCCGGAATTGATGGCCGGGATCCTCGATTCCCGACATCTGAAACTTTATACCATGATCTGGAACCGATATGTAGCCACCCAGATGGCAGACTCAATTATTGCGGAAACTGTTGTTCTGGTCTCCGGTTCAGATTCAGAAGTTCTTTTCAAGGCTGCAGGGCAGAAGATGGTTACTCCCGGGTTTTCTGCGGCAGATCCGGGACAGCTAAAAGTTGCCAGTGAGATTCCATCGCTTGCAAAAGGGGCTGTTGATCTTCGGAAAGTATCTGCAGAGCAAAAATATACTAAACCACTTTCTCGATACTCCGAGGCTGCACTTGTATCCGAGATGAAGAAGAAAGCGATCGGAAGACCCTCAACGTATGTCTCAATAATCGCTACGCTTAAAAAGCGCACATATGTAGTGCTCAAGGAAAAGAAACTTTTTCCCACCGAGGTTGGAATAGTAACTACAGACCTTCTTGTGAAACTTTTCCCTCACTTGTTTGATGTGGGGTTCACAGCTGAACTGGAAGAGTTGCTTGATCTGGTTGCCTCTGGCAAAAAGAGCTACAAGGAGGCAGTATCTCAGCTGTACACTCCACTTGCTGCTTCTCTGGAGGAAGCCATGAGGCGTCTGCCGGAGATAAAAGCATCCATGATAAAGGAAACCACGGAGAAGTGTCCTTTGTGTGGCAGGATACTTTTAGAGAAGATGGGTAAATTCGGGAAGTTCTTGGCATGCAGTGGTTTTCCTTCTTGTAGATACACGCGACCACTGGGTGAATCAGCAGAGGTCTCTAAAACTGATGTCAAGTGTTCAAAATGCAACAAGAATATGCTCCTGAGAGAGGGAAGATATGGCAGATATCTTGCATGTTCCGACCCGAAATGCGGCAACACGCAGCCGGTACCGGTGGGTGTAAAGTGTCCAGTGGAAAATTGTACCGGAGAGCTGGTTGAGCGGAAATCCAGAAAAGGGAAATTGTTTTACTCGTGTGACAGATATCCAGATTGCAAATTCGCAATGTGGAATAAGCCTGTTGCAAGAGAATGTCCCAGGTGCGGTTTTCCCCTGCTTGAAGAGAGAAAGAAAGGAGTGTTCTGTCCCAGTTGCAAGAAGAAGATAGACTGATCCTGGAATCCTTCAGAGACGAGCTGAATTACGGCAGAGGACTCTCTCCAGTGACTGTTAAGGCATATGTTTCCCAGCTTACTGCTTTTGTCCGTAGCGGTGGTTCGCTGTCAGAAGATTTTTCCGCTGTCTCTATGCGCAAGTTTTTGATGGAGCGCGCTTCTGCAGGTCTTTCTTCGCGAACAATTGCTCGAATGGTAAGTTGCTTCCGCACTTTCTCCAGCTGGCTTGTAGAGACTGGTCGCTCAGAAGACGATCATGCACAATCGCTGCAGTCTCCCAGGACAACACGGATGCTTCCAGGGTTTCTTGGAGTAAGTGAAGTTAAAAGTGTTTTAGGTGTTTATGATGTATCCACTTCCCTGGGGATTCGCAACAGGGCAGTGGTTGAACTGCTTTACGGTGCAGGGCTCAGGGCAGCTGAAGCCGCCTCCCTTCTTGTTGTAAATACAAATACAGTTGCAGATACAGTTAAAGTCATGGGTAAAGGCAGAAGGGAAAGAATTGTTCCCATTCCATCCGGAACCTCGAAATACCTTGAGAAGTGGCTGGAACACCGCAGAGAATTCTTGAAAGAAGACGATCCTGGCTCCCTGTTCATAAGCATCAGAGGTCGCAGGCTTGACCCGAGAGATATCAGGCGTATTGTTTCCATAGGAGTTGAAGGAGCGGCAAGGGCGGCAGGCGCCACTCCGCATACTTTCAGACACAGTTTTGCAACACATCTTCTTAATGGTGGAGCCGACATAAGAACCGTTCAGGAACTGCTTGGCCACGCGGGGATAGGAACAACACAGATATACACTCATCTTACAACCGAAAGATTGAAAGGTGTTTACATGCAGTCACATCCCAGGGGGAAAAAGTGAATATTAAAGGTGCGTTCACCACTGATCGAGTTATTGCATTAGCTGCAGCCCTTGCCGCTTTTATTGTTTATGTCATCACACTAGCGCCCTCTGTAAGTTTCTGGGATAGCGGGGAATACATTACATGTTCCTGGGTAGTCGGAATCCCACATCCTCCCGGTGTTCCATTTTTTGTTCTTCTCGGGCGGGTAAGCACTATTCTTTTTGGATTTATCCCTTCCATAGCTGCCAGGGTTAATCTGATGTGTGCTCTTGCTGGAACTGTTACCATCGGTCTTGTTGCCAGATTAATACAGCGGTGGAGTGTAAGGCTTAAATTCGAGCCATGGCTTTACAGACCTGTTTCTGTTGCTGGATCACTCATGGCAGCTTTCAGCTATACTGTATGGAGAAACAACAATGCCACGGAGACATATGCCATGGCTGGTCTTCTTTCTCTGCTGATTCTATGGGTTTTTGATCTGTGGATTGAAAAAAGGCTTAAAGGTGAGCCTGCTGGAAGGCAGCTTCTCCTTACCGGTTACCTGATGACACTTGCCATTGGTAATCACCTTAGTGCACTTATAGTAACATTCCCGATCATTGCAATGTACCTTTTGTATGCGTTCAGAAAAAAAGCTTTCGAGTGGAAGTCTCCTGGTTTTCTGGTTATGTTCTTTGGTCTGATGATTCTTGCCTTCAGTATACACCTTTACATGCCTCTCCGGGCAATTCAGAATCCGGAGATCAATGAGACGAATCCATCGGTATGGACTGAGTTCAAAGAGGCTATTGAAAGAAAGCAATATGGCCAGGTCTCGGTGTTGAGCAGGAAAGGTCCTTTCAAAGACCAGCTGGGGCTGTATGCTGAATATCTCTCCTGGCAGATAGGAAGACCGGAGGCATGGACAGAAGCAATAGGTGTTCCCGGTGGCGTTGCATGGGCTTTCCTCTGGCTTGGTAATGCAGTGCTGGCACTTGCCGGGCTTGTAGTTATCGGCATGAAGCGGAAGGATCTTCTTCTTGTGATCGGTCTCTCGTTTATTATGGCCAGCCTGGCTTTCATTATCTATCTGAATTTCAAGACAGGCCCTGAAGGCACCGCTCTGGGCGAAGTCAGGGAAAGAGACTATTTCTTCGGTGCTTCATTCATTTTCTTTGCAGTGCTTTCCATGATAGGGCTTGGTTCTCTGTTCAGCTCAGCGAAGAGCAGAGGCGCCAGGAACGCCGCCTGGCTCATGCTGATTCTACCGATGATCTCTCTGGGTATGAACTGGCATCACTGTGACAGATCCGGCGACTATGTGGCTCGCGACTACGGGATAAACCTGCTGGAATCCTGTCCCGAGAATGCCGTAATAATCACCAACGGCGACAATGATACGTTCCCACTCTGGTTCGCACAGGGTGTTTTGGGTGTAAGAAGAGATGTAATTATTTCCAACTTGAGTTTAATGAACACTGAATGGTATGTGAAGCAGCTGGTTATAAAAGATCCTGATCTGCTGAGTTATTCAACAGATGTCATAGAGAATATGCAGCCGGTGTTCATATGGGGTCCGAACTTCTTTCATGTTTCATCGGAAGGATTGCCGGAAGCAGGCCAGATAGATAGGCAGATCCTGGATGCTACTTTCAACGGGGCATGGCCATGGGTGCTTATTAGTGGGGAGATGAGTATTCCTGTGCCTGCAATGGGAAGAGGCAGTCAGGGATCTGTTCCAATGCAGGATCTTCTTCTTATTGACATGATAGGAAACAGAGATATTCACGGTAGAGAGATCATGATCGCTGGAACAGTATCAGGAGAAAACAGAAATTATGTGGAGGATTATCTGCAGATGCAGGGAATCGCTTTCAGGGTAATGGACAGACAGGTAACGCAAATGGTTGATACAGAGCTTGGATGGGCTCTTGCCGAGCAGTACCTGGCAACAGGGCTTCAAGACGAGAGTGTTTTCAAAGACGATCAGGCAATACAGATCGCCAGGAACTATGTGAGCTCATACAATCGACTTGCATACCAGTTCATGGCTGAAGGCAATACACCAATGGTGCGGGTCTGCCTTGACCGCTCCGAAGCCCTGTTTTCTGCAATGCCTGAAGAATGGCTGACTATCATGCCTAGCTTTGTTCTGCTGAAAGCACGCTTTATCCACGGTGATCAGGGGGTTGATGCCGCTATACAGTACATACTGGAAGAAATCTCATACATGAACGATATGGCGGCTGTCTACAGAAATCAGAGCATTGCACAGGCAGCAGAGCAACTCAGGGCCATTGCCGGTGAATTCGAACAGGAAGTTGCCTTCGGCGGTGTGATCGATTTCATGAGTGATGGTTCTCCTGCTCAGGAATGGATCCGAATCGAGAAGGATCTAACCTTTGGAAACTATATTGCAGCAAGAAGTCACCTTGCCGACCTCAGGGAAGAATATGGCATGGAGTTCCAGACCACACTTGATTTAATGGACCAGACTTTGGATAGATTTACTATCTACAGCCCGGTAAATGGTGGTCTAACCATGGCAGAAACAGCTTTGCTCCCTGTTTACAAACACACTGACCAGACCAGCGCATCTCTGGAATGGAACGAGATCCATGCACCAATTGTTATTTATGAAATGGTGGATCTTGCTTCCAGAGGCGGCGTAATGTCTTCAATCTCACTTGGAAGCATAATGGCTTCAGCTATAGACTCAGAGCAGGAAGCGGCTCTTCTTAAAGACTTATGTGATTCTTTCCTGGCTGATCCTGCGAGAACAGAAGAGACAGCCCTCTGGTTTCTGATCTCAACGGGAACATTCTCGCCTGAGGCAAGGGCAATAAGCCTTGCTGATGATGGATTTGCCGGACTGAGCTATGCAATTCTTGTAAATGAGCTTGGAATGCCAGGCGAGAAGGCACTGATTCTCAGTTATTCAGGTGAGCTACTGGCTGAAGAGTTGGAGGAATAATGAAATTACGATCCACAACGGTGATAGGAATAGTTAAGAATGGTAAAGCGGCAATGGCCGCGGACGGACAAGTTACCCTTGGCGATACTATTATGAAGATGAGCGCCAAGAAGTTAAGAAAGCTCTGCGGCGGTACTGTGCTCGTTGGTTTTTCTGGAGCTGGCGCAGATGCTTTTGCTTTGATGGAAAGGCTTGAAGAGAAACTGGAGGCTTTCCGCGGGAATCTTCCAAGAGCTTGCGTTGAGCTTGCCAGGGAATGGAGAACAGACAAATACCTTCGTGAACTTAATGCAATGCTTGCCGCGGTGGACTCTCATCATGCACTGATCATTGGCGGTTCCGGCGAGGTGGTTGAATCACCTGACGGCATTGTTTCTGTGGGCTCTGGATCGCCTTATGCCATATCAGCAGCACGGGCTCTGATGAAACACACCAGAATGGGACCACTCAAGTTGGCAAGAGAGTCTATTTCCATAGCAAGCGAAATATGTATCTACACAGGAGGAGAACTTCAGTCGGAGGAAATATGTCTGCCAGAAAAACGATGACACCTGCTGAAACTGTAAAATGGCTTGACAGGCATGTTATTGGGCAGGATCAGGCGAAAAGAACTGTGGCAATTGCCATGCGCAACAGGTACAGAAGGCAGCTGGTGGACGAGCCCATGCAGTCAGAGATATACCCCAGCAATCTGATCATGATGGGGCCTACAGGTGTGGGGAAAACTGAAATTGCCCGAAGAATGGCCAGCCTGGTAGGAGCTCCATTCATAAAGGTTGAAGCAACAAAGTACACTGAAACCGGTTATGTGGGCAGAGATGTAGAAGGAATTATCAGGGATCTTGTTCGTTCTGCTGTGAATCTTGCAACAGGCAAAGCTCGTGAGGGAAAAAGGGAAGAGGCGGAACAAAGGGTTGAAAAGAAGCTGCTTGATAATATTTCCAAAAGCGGAATCGATTACGGTTCAAGTGAAGAATTGGCGGAACTGCTTCGCAGAGGAAAACTTGATTCAATTGAGATCGAACTTTCAGTTACAGAGAAAGCTATGGGTGTTGAGATATTCCCGATGATACCAGGTCAGGGTTTCGATAATCAGATGAATGATCAAATGAAGAAAATGCTGGATAAGGTTATCGGAAAACGAAGAAAGAAAATCAGACTTACTGTTTCAGAAGCCAGAAAAAAACTTTTTGATGAAGAGATATCCAGAATTCTAGACGGTGGGGATCATATCCAGGAAGGTCTTAAACTTGCCCAGGAAGAGGGAATTGTTTTCGTTGATGAAATAGACAAGATAATTGGCTCCGAAGGCAGCAGCGGCCCTGATGTTTCCCGAATGGGGGTTCAGAGAGATCTTCTTCCGCTTGTTGAGGGAAGCACTGTTGCAACCAGATACGGCCCTGTGAAGACAGACCATATTTTGTTTATCGCAGCAGGAGCCTTTCACGGCAGCAGCCCCGCGGATCTTATTCCTGAACTCCAGGGAAGATTTCCCCTGAGGGTTTCCCTGGATCCACTTTCAGAAAAGGATCTTCTTAGAATACTTACAGAGCCGGAGAGCAATATTCTCGATCAGTACATCCGGCTTCTCTCGGCAGATGGGCTTGAACTGATAGTTGAAGAGCAGGCGAGAAAGAAAATTGCTGCCGTTGCCAGATATCTTAATGAGGAGAAGGAAGACATCGGAGCCAGAAGACTCAGATCAGTGCTATCTTTCCTTCTTGATGAATATTTGTTTGGTGCTCCGGATCTGATTCATGGAAGAGTCAGGCTCACTGGGAAAAAAGCAGAGGCGAGACTTTCTACCATGGTTGAAAGAAAGAACGAAGAAGGTTATATTCTCTAGTATTCTGTTTATCGTTATTTTGAATAGGGGGAGGGATGCACAGGTCAGGTAATGAGGTTGCATACAAGATAGTCTACTATGGTCCCGGGCTATCAGGAAAGACAACCAATTTAAGAGGTATTCGCGATATCATAGCGCCAGAGAACAGAGGAAGGCTCGTGACTCTCTGCACCAGGTGTGAGAGAACCGTATTCTTTGACTTTCTTCCGGTAAATTTTGCCCGGATCGGAGATGTAAGGATTAAACTTCATCTCTATTCTGTTCCAGGTCAGGCGTACTATGCCCTTAGTCGAAGAGTAATTCTTGATGGTATTGATGGTGTTGTATTCGTGGCGGATAGCCAGCAGGAAAGAGCAGAAGCCAATCTCAGCAATATTGATGATCTTGAGCACAATCTGAAAAGCTATGGTCTTGATATGTCTGTGATTCCCATGGTTCTTCAGTTTAACAAAAGAGATCTTCCGGGAATAATGTCAACTGAAAAAATGAATTCGGATCTGAATAAATTCGGTTGGCCAACAATTGAGTCTGTTGCAATTGGTGGCAGTGGTCCGGCTGAGACACTGAAGATAATTGCTACGCAGATAGCCAAGCGCCATGTGCGCACAGGTTGACACAAAAAATCGCATAAGAGTTTTTTTTACTCTCCTGCTGCTTATTGCTGGAGGGTACATTTTTCGCACAGTTTTTGCCAGTTCAGTAATGCCCCCGCCTGAAAGAATGCAGGGTGAGACCACACAGGCATACAGGTATACAAAAATGATCTCCAGCGGAATAGGAGTTCCAGAGGTCGATTCTCTTGTCATGCGTCCTTCGGGGCTGATAACTGCAGAGAACTCAATCTTTGAAGAGTATATCGCAGGGGGTATACACAGCGTAACTGGTGGAGATCTCACTGGCTTCCTGGTCATATTCTGCCGTCTTTTTCCTCTTCTTCTGGTGCCTGTTATCTTTTTCTGGATGCGCAGTTCCGGTTTCTCAGCGTTGGAGTCTTTCGGCGGGGGATGGCTGTATACCGTTTTCTTACCTGCCCTTCTCAGGACAAGAGGAGAAAGTCTTTACCGTGAGACAGTAGCACTACCGTTGATTGCCCTGACCCTGGCTCTTACGGATATGGGAATCAGAAGCGAGAAGGGCAGAATTCTCAAATTTTCTATTCCTGCTGCAATGGTATTGTTCCTCGCTCTGGCATCGTGGAAAGTTACCGGTTTTATATCATTCTTTCTTTTCCTCTGGCTGGCTTTCAAAAGACCCGCTGTCCGTGCAGTGCTTCCCATGGCTGCCAGCCAGGTAGCGGCGTCCCTGCTTCTGTCTCATATGCGCCACGATGCTGCCATTCTTTCACCTGGCACCATTATGGCTGTTGCTGCCCTTGCTTCAGCGACATTTAACAAAAAGTTTGTTCCATGGCTGGGGCTTATGGCCTCTGTGGCAGCAGGAGTATTCCTGAAGTTATCGTCCAGCGGTCATGTGGCGTCTGTGATAGCAGCAAAATTCAGATTCATGTTTGCTCACCCTGAAGACCCGACTCTGCTGTCATCCGACGCAAGGCTTTTCTGGGTCAGCGGGTATACCAGCCCACCGAGTGGCCAGATAGCTCTACTCTTCGGTCTCGCGGGTATTTCTGCGATATGGGGATGGAAACGATTCAGAGAAAGATCCACAGGCTCTGCTATGTTCTTTTTTCTTCCACTGGCTGTTGCAGGCTATCTGTTCTTCGACCGGTTGCATGTAATTCTTGCAGTTGCCCTGATTCCACTTGTGATCGCCTCGTGTCGCGGCAGAAAATGGATGCTTCCAATTGTTCTCTTTCTTTTCGGTTCTCAGACCATGTTTGCCCCAAAGCTTGCTGCTGCCCTTTCCAGCATTGGAATGACATTCAACGATTCATCCTCACTTCTGACTGATTCCGAGCTTGATGATCTTCTTTCCTGGGCAGATCATAAACAGGGGACTATGCTTTCTTTCTGGCATATTTCAGGATTGCTCTCGGCCTATGCGGAAATGCCTGTGGTTACACACACATTCTTTGAAAATACAGCAAACCGTGAGACCATAATTGAATTTGCCCGAAGAATTTATGGAAGTGAAAACGAAATGGTTGAATTCATGGAGGTGAAAGGGGCGGAATACCTGGCCTACCAGGCTGATTTTATTTTTGACAGATCACCCCAGGGTCTGCTTTACCTTGCGGCGCTTACAGATATTCCTGATGGATCACTTGCGACACGGCTTCAATACTATCCGGAATCGCTTGAAAGGCTGGAGCTTGTCTGGCAGGGGCCATCTATCCGTATTTTTCAGCTGGATGGAAGTGCGATGAATCTGCAGAGACAGCCGCTGTGGGAGTCAAGATATGGAAGTTTTATCTACCACCGGGAAATGGCCGGCGCATTGATTAACTTCCCTGTTGAAACAGGCATATTTCTTGCTGATCAGGGCATGTCATTAAGTGACCCCGAAAAACTGTCAGCAGCACTGCTTATTTTTTCAAAAGAAAAAGATGATGTTCCAGCTGACGCTGCAATTTCCCTGCTTCAGGAGCTTCTTATGGCTCATCTGGATGGAAACTATCAGATTGAATATCTGGAGGAAGATTTTGTTGCATATCTTGAAGCATGGGGACCGGATCCTCAGCTTCGTTTTGATCTTGTAAGGCTTCTCAGAAACAACAACCAGCTCCAGAGAGCGGAATATCACATGGGGATTATTGAGAGGATGGGAAGAGTCGATCTATGAGTATCAAATTCTTAAAGATGAGCGGCGCTGGAAATGATTTCATAATGATTGATAACAGAAATGGGGAATACACATCTACTCTCACCAGAGACAGAATCGCAGACATATGCCGGAGGGGGCTTTCTGTTGGAGCAGACGGCCTTATTGAACTGGTAAACCACAGCAAATATCGTTTTGCAATGAAGTATTTCAATTCCGACGGCGGAGCTGCGGGAATGTGCGGGAACGGCGCCAGATGCATCTGCTGTTTTGCAGCTGAACTGGGAATTGTTGAAAAAGGCGTTGAGTTCATGTTTGCCAGTGATGCAGGTTCTCATCACGGCCTTGTAACCGGTAACAGCGAAGCAAGGATCTGGCTTACAAAACCGGTTCTTCACTTTCTTCAGAAAGATATTGGAGTCGAGAACGAGCTCCAGGCAGGATATGCCGATACGGGAGTTCCCCACGCAGTTATTTTTTCAAAAGATATAGAGGATGGTTCCTTTGAGAAATACGCCCCCATGGTCAGATCACACGCCGAATTCGGCATCCATGGTGCCAATGCAAACTGGGTTAAGGTTCTGGAAGACGGTTCTTTGATAATGAGAACTTTTGAAAGAGGTGTCGAGGGGGAAACACTGGCTTGTGGCACCGGTGCTGTCGCGTCAGCGCTCATAGCATCTGAAAGGTTTGATTCTGTTAACCTACCTGTTAGAATAGCTGTGCGTAGCGGGCTTTGTCTTACAGTAGGCAGAGATTCTCGTGGGTGGTGGCTTCAGGGCGAGGCTCGGATCATATACAGAGCGGAGACAGTTTCTTGAAAATAGTACCATGTCAAGCAATAGCTGTCGTGTCCCGAACGTCATTAGGAACTCAGGATAGCTGCGCACTACATCGACACTTATTATCTGACAAGGTACTCAGAGCGGGCATAACTCAGTTGGTAGAGTGTCAGCCTCCCATGCTGAATGCCGCGGGTTCGATCCCCGTTGCCCGCTCCATTTCTCGGGAAACCGCATGATTTTTTTAATGTTTTTTCTGCTGTCCGATATTCCTTCTCCCGTTCAGGTCATGTGGGACTTGCGTGCAGGTCGTTCCACAGAGGTAATTCCTGCCATTGCGGGAGCACCTGTCTATTTCAGGGCCAATATGCTTCTAACAGATGATCTAACCGAGTATGATCTTACAAGCATGATCAGCCAGGGCAATAAATCCATGCTGGTTCCTCTCACTGCCCACATGGTTTCAGAGGGAAGAACCGCCGTGGCAGAGATCTACTGCGAGCTGGATGGGCTGCAGCTTCCTGCAACAAGACTTGATCTTCTTGACGCGCTTGCGTGGTTTTGCAGACACGAACTGTATTCTGTAATGGCACTGCAACCTGTTATCCCCTCTGATATGCAGGGTTCAATGCACTCCGAATACTGTGGAGCAGTGTGCGCCATGGGGTGGATGAGCACCAGGGAAGATGGTTTGTTTCACGGAGAACAGCTTGTATCACAGTCTGATATCCGGATTCTTTCAACATTCTTTTCATCAGTGGTGCCCACGCTGAAATTCATACCCAGAGGCTTGCTTGACCATATGTTTCTCAATATGGATGGAGCTGGGCGATGAATCTTAACGAAGCTCAGCAAAAACACAACCAGCAGTTCACGCGGGCTGTGGCAATGATAAAAAGAACACAGGAGCAGTTGCCTCTGGCGCCTGCGCTTGTCTCATGGGTTCGTATTGTTCTTCTTCCATTCTGTATCTGGGCAGGGTGGAACTCAGATTACACAACTATGTTCTCACTGTGCCTTTTGGCTGCATTCAGCGACTATGCAGATGGCTGGCTTGCAAGAAGGCTAAAAAAGTCCAGTACTCCAGGAAAAACTCTTGATATTCTGGCGGATAAGCTATTTCTGTCTGTCATGCTTATTTTTCTGGCAAGACTGGGAATTTTGAATGGAACTCTTGCAATGATACCTGCTTTGTACCACATCACAGTGGTTCTTGGCCTTCTTATTGTTTCATGGAGTATAAAGATTCCAGTGGTGGCCATAACAACCAGCGAGAGACTTACAATTATTCTAAGTTATATTCTTGTACTCACTGGTGCCGGAGCTCTAGCATATCCGGATAAAAGCATTTTCTTTAAGCTCATATGGGTCGCTGAGATTCTTACACCTATCGCTGTAGCCTTTGGTGTGATCAGTTACTTCAGATTCTCCAGAAGGCTCATTCAGAGGTACATGCAATGACAGCATTGATTCTTATAATTATTTCAAGCCTTTCACCGCTGGAGCTAGAGCAGGCAGGGCTGCTGCCGGAAGCCGGAGCTGCATGGCAGGAACAGGAAAATTCCGCAGGGCAGACAAGGATCATGGGAAGATTGCTGGAGGAAGCTATCTATGCCGGTGATGGAAGCAGAGCTACTCTCCTTGCGGTTGAATTACAGAATATCTGCTATGATCCGGATCTCTATGATTTCTGGATGGCGAGGATAGCCTGGATCTCAGGGCTTTCTGAATATGCAGTGGAAGAGCTTCGGGGTATTTCTCCTTCTGATCAATGGCTTTATCACAGATCCATGGGTTTTTCCGCACTTTTTCGGGAAGATGGTCAGAAAGCGGTCGAGGAGTTTATTCTATCCATCTCGTCTGCTTCCACGGCCAGAAGAGCATTCTGGAGCGCAATCGATCTCTGTTCTGCATATTTGAATTGCGGAATGTATCAGGAAGCTCTCTATCTTTCCCGATTCATTCGTATTCGTTATCCGGGAGATGCCATGGCCGATGTCATGTACGGTCTGTGTCTTCAGGTATCAGGGCAATTTGGTGAATCCTCCAGAGCCTTGAATGCCGTTGATTCAGCAAACTCGCCAGCAGAACATCTGGCACGAAGTATTATGGAAGGATTTGAGCAGTGAATTTTATAAAGAATCTTTTTGGCAGACGAAGGGAAGCTAAAGTAGCATCAAGCTGGAACGATTTTAAGTTTCCTTCAGATGTATTGAACCCGGAAAGCGTTGGTGTTTTTACCTCTTCCGATATCTCGGAAGCATGGTCTGCGGTCTACATGGCCAAAGCTCTTCAGGATGTTTATCCTGGAATTACAATTCACTTTGCAGCACATCAGAAAATGAGTGAACTTGCAGGTTTCCTGCCATGGACCCCCAAAATGCATGTTTATAACGGTGATATGGGGTCTCTTGATCCCAACCTTCCCGACGGTTTGCTTTTGTTCAGCCCAAGACCCGGTGATGATCTGCTTAAATTTGTACAGAAGATCACCCCTCTTGCATGTGTATCTTCAGTAAAGCATCCTGCAGTGAACATAAGGATCAAAACAACAGCAGATGCTTTTCCGGAAAAAGTATACGGCATCATGAAAATTCTAAAATTCAAAATGGATACCAGTTGGAAACCTGTGGTACCAGGTGTTCTTGCAGACAAGGCATCTGCAATTCTTTCCCCTGTTTCTCACAGAACGCTGCCATACATTCTTGCAACCGAAGCTGCCTCTGCGGTGTTTGAAAAGAAAAGGGCAGAGGTTCCGCTTAAAATCGTAGTTTTGGATGGAAAAAGCAGCGCCATCCCAACCGATACCAGTGAAGGTATAATTGCTGCAATGGTGGCAGGAGCTTCTGCTGTGGCAACCACAAGCAGAGTTCTATGGATTCACGCAAGGGCCCTGGGAGTACCTGTAATTGGCCTTGACCGCAAAGATTCATTTACCGGTTGGGGCGGAGATCCGGCAACAGGGGATACCCAGTTTATTGAGCAGTGGGCTTCTCTGATAAGAGAAGGCTGGTGACACAAATGAAAAGGGTAATTACATACGGAACATTTGATCTTTTTCACATAGGTCACCTGAACATTCTTAAACGGGCAAGGGCTCTTGGAGATTATCTTGTAGTGGCTGTTTCAACAGATGAGTTCAATCTTGGGAAGCACAAACAATGTATTTATCCTTACTCACACAGGGCAAAGATCGTTGAGGCTATCCGCTTTGTGGACAAGGTCATTCCTGAAACCAGCTGGGAACAGAAACTGGACGATATACGAAACCATTCAATCGATATTTTTGTTATAGGTCACGACTGGGCTGGAAAATTTGACTTCCTGAAGGAATACTGTGAAGTGGTCTATCTTCCGAGAACTAAAAGCATTTCAACCTCTTCAATCAGGAATACTGTACAGAACGGCAAATCGATCTCCCAATGAGACTACTTTTCTATGTTTCCAAACTCTATTCCATTCCTGTGATCCTGCCTCTGATTAAAGAAGCAGAAAGACAAAACATTGAAACAGCGTTGTATGCAAGTGCAAAGGTTAAGAAGAGACTTCCCGAAATCCTTCCCGGGATCAGAACATTCACAGAGCTAAAAGAAGCAGTGACCTTTCAACCTGATTTTGTGCT
>JAGLDB010000040.1 GCA_023145935.1 Candidatus Sabulitectum sp.
ACCCTGGCATTGGACATGTTCTCGATCAGAACCAGTTCTACCGGTAGTGTTTTTGAAAGTTCTTCCACAACTTCCACTATTTTGTCTGTACCCTTAACAGATCGCAGACGGGGGGCGTGACAGATCTTTATTACATTTCCCACAGGGTTTGAAGCAGGGACAAGAGATGAGTCAAAAGGAAGAAACTGGTATTCCAGCTCAGGGTACCTCTGATAGAGATCGAACTCGCAGGTGGTATGAAGTTCTGTGGCATCCCACACCGGCCTGATGGCTCCGCGCATCCGCAGGTCAAGACCGTGATAGTTGGAAACTATATGTCTACCGGCAGCCTTGAGTTTTTGTACATCTCTGCCATCTCTAAAAAAACTCATACCCCCCTCGAAGACATGGATATCAAAATCCCACAGGTTATACTTCTTCGCTGCACGGTTGACCTTTGGCGTCCAGGCCAGATCCCTCAGAGGCATCAGTATCCGCTCTACCCTGGAGGGTGTCCAGAAAATTCTTTCTGTGGTACCGGTGAACGGCACATTCAGACTACCGCTGCGAATGAGTCTCTTTACTTTCCATAACCACTCCATTGGGCCAACGAATGGAAGGTTGAGACATATATCCTCCGGATACTGGCTCTTCGCTTTGAAAAAGGTTACAAGCCTGCTTTCATGGCCCAGGGCCTGATGACCCTTTACAAAAAGGGTAAGGATCCCTGTGTAGTTCTGAGGAGAGAGGTGAAGTATTTTCATGCGGTCTTCCACCTCTTTCCCAGCAATGCATAGAGGAACAGAGCGGCCCCCGCAGCAAGCTGCCCCAGGGCTCCGGGAATGCCCGCAGCATGGTAACCCAGCAGATCCGGGTGGGTAATGTCTGGATGAAGCAGAGTCTGCAGCAACGGAGAACGCCCTGCTGACCATACCACTGTCTGTCTGGACTGAGAATCAAACTCATCTGCGCCAAGGCTCTGTTCAAGAGCATTGGTATCAGTAATTCCTGCTGCAACAGTTATCAGCAGAGATATTACAGCAAGGATCCTGAAAAGTTTTCCACCTGTGCCCGGTCTCATTAAAGGCATGAACAGAACAGGAATGATCATGAACAGAAATCGAGGTCCCCATCCAGTACCACCTGTCCAGTCGTGAAGGAATCCGTGAAGAACCAGTGAAAAGGCAAAAGGGCTCCAGAACCTCCAGTCTCCACAGTGAAAAATCGCCAGAATGGTTAAAGGCGCGTACCAGAACAATCCCTTGCCCGGGCTGAACAAGAGACCGGGAATCCCTCTGCTGAACATATCTATGGCAATAGCCGGGTCCTGTGAATGGCCATCGGACATGATCGAACCGAACCGATAGTAATTGTACCCCAGTATTCCCAGAATGAACGGGAATGCGCCGGCAGCCAGAAGGGCAAATTTCTCCAGATGTTTTTCCTCGGTCCAGTAAACAGGAAGAAGAACAACAGAATCCGGTCGAACAAGCAACGCAGCACCCAGAAGAACTCCTGCAATGAAAGGCTTGTCTGTGTGCATGAACCATGCTCCCCACAGAGCAAGAGCCGCGGCTGACGTAACATCGTAAGGCATACGACCGTAGATCAATGCCATGGTGCCAACCATTATCACAAGAAATTTTCCGAAATCAATTCTGCCCATGAAACCCTCTGCAAGCCTCTTCACAGCCAGAACAAGCAGCACACTTGCCACAGCACTTGTTAACGCCGCAAGCACTTTGCCTGCTGCAAGGCCCAGAAGAAGCCCAATGCCTGCAGCTGGTAGAAGAATTACAGAGTATCCCGGGGCGTGAGGTACATAATTGTCTGACCTCACACCGGATACATGCCAGCCATCCTCGGAAGTGAAGAGGTCACGGGTTCCAAACACGGATTCCGCTACCTGATACTGGGCGGCAATATCGGTTGTCATGAGCCTTCCGCCGAAAACCATTATGAGAAGACCGCTCCAGGCTAGAATTGTGCGAAGATCTGTCAATTTATATCTTGCCTGTGAAGGTGTTCCGGAATTGTCCCCTGGCGGAAAATGATTCTTTGAACCTGCACAAACCGTAATTCACTTCCATGTTCAGTGTATAGGTTCCAAGATCGAGATAATGGTAACCCATTTTCCTGGCCCAACTGATAACCTCATTATAAACAAGATTCACAGGGCGCATAGCCTGGTGTTTTTCGTTATGAGAAATGTAAAAGGCCAGAGTAACCCTTGGATTACAGTGAAACATTATCATCCCTGCATAGACTTCTTCAGACTCGTCGATGGCGATAAACTGTCTTATGTTCTTCTGGCCCACGAGTTCTCTGAGAGTGTTCAGTTCTTCAAGAGAATGCGTGGGATCCACATTGTGCCTCTCTTTGAGGTTGCTGGCAAGAACAGGATAGAATTTTGAGTAATCGTTATCCTCAACAACCCGGAGACCGGACTTGATTGCCTTGCGGACCCCTCTTCTGGCCGACTGACTGAATCCCAGGTCAATTTCCTCGCCCAGCCTTTGAAGATCAATCACTGCAGTTAGTTCTCGCTTTTTGTATTCAAATCCATGCTTGATCAGAGAAAAATCTATGTAGTTGTGTGGCCTTCTGTAGTAAGAAATTGGGGGAGGGGTCATCTCTATTCCAACAAACCCCCGCTGTCTGCAGTATCGAATAAGTGCTTCGGTTATTCTTTCCACCTTGTCAAGACCCAGACTGTCGTCAAGAACCGGACCACCGTAGGAAGCTCCCGGATAGCTCCTGAACCAGGCACCGTCATCCCAGTGAGAGATGGCTCCCGGAACATATGCCATGGGTTTTCCTGAACTGCTTTCAATAACAAGATGATGGTTATCAAATCTGCCCTCTGGATGGTAATCAAGAAAGGCTGGTGTTTGAAAAACGGTTCCGTTGTTTGATCTTTCCACAAAAGATGTCCAGGCCGACCTGTCTTCCTTTAAAACTCTTCTTACTTTGATAGTCATCGCACCACCGATATTCTGCTCTGATAAACTGTATCATTTATAGTAACAAGCACCATATACACTCCACTTGCAACGATGTTCCCATCCAGAGTGCCATCCCATGCCCAGTTTGAAACAGACGTGGCATCCACAGTTCCCGCATGGGAGCCATTAAGTCTGAAAAAATCAACTGAAACTGCAGCACTGTCATCCGGGCCGCAGACTCTCAGCTGATCTTCTCCGGAAATAAACGGCTGTGGATAAAAAGATACTTCGTTTCCCGAAGGAGCAGCATTCCCGTCCTGAGTCACAAGCCAGAGGCCCTGCTCAGATGAGAAATACACTCCTCCATTCACTGCATCCGTCAGGGAATACTCCCACTGATAAGGCGCCGACGGAACAAAATCACTGTTGATATCATTAAAGAAACTGACCTGCCCGTCTGAGATCCGATAGATGCCGGATTCTGCCAGACACCAGACTCTTCCTCTTGAGTCCACAGACATGGTTCTTATCTGTCCTGTAATATTCATGTAAGGGGAAAAATCACTGCCTGTCCACCGGGCAAGCCCTTCTGCGGTTCCTGCAAGAAAACCTATTCCAGGAACACTTACAAAACAGAAGACCTCATTTGATGGAAGACCGTGAGATGTTGTGTAAGCAGTGCCGAAACCGGGATACCACGAATCCTCTGAAGAATCAGAAGGGTTCCCGGAGTGGACAAGAAGCTGGCATCCTGCTCCTGTTTCAAAGGCGATCCACAAGCTGTCCTGTGAAGCAGGATAAACTGCTCTGACATTCATAGAGGCAATTCCTTCGTTACCAAGTCTCGGTGCCCAGTTCATGGTTCCCATGGGGTCTCCGCTAAAGCCAAGAATGCCACTGGGTTCATCCGGATTGCCTGCAGGGTCATACTGTCGAAAGGCTGCCCACATGCCACCACTCTGGTTAATCAGCATAACCGCCTGATTGTTTGGGATACTGTCTTCATAGATCAGTGTGGCCCAGGGGCATATCAGCGAGTCTTTTATGAAGGTAAGAATAGTGTCGCCCTGACTGTCAAAACTGTTGTTGTCGCGGATCCAGGATAAACCATGGTGGTACGATGAAGCCCAGATGCCATCTTCGGGGTCAGAGGCTACAGAAAAGGTCTGTGAAGAATTGGGCATACCGTTCTGTTCAACGAAGCTTCGCCATCCATACCCTGGATAATAGGCCTGAACACCGCGGGAATAGGTTCCAGCATAGACTCTTCCGTCCTGACATGATATCATCTGGTGTGTTTTCTTGCACTGCATGCCGGGAATCTGAACATGTTCCCAATCATCTTCCAGCAAAGTGAAAAATCCCATACCGGTCTGTGTATTGGTCAGGTCACCCACATTGGTTATGAAGGTAAAACTGCAGTGCACATGGTCATCCATCTCAAAAATAGTTACAGGCCAGTAAAGAAAAGGAAGACCATCTCCGTACTCGGCCCAGTTTTCACCGTCTCTGATAAAAACAATTCCGTGTCCAGCGGCTAAAAGACCCTTTGATGTTTCTCTTATATCAACAATAGCGCTATCCGGCAGGGAAGAATAATCGATGATAAACTGAAATGAATCACTGCTGGAGGAAAGCTCCATAGCACCTGATCCACCGCAGGCATACACCGAGTGCAGTCCTGTTGTTATCCGGTTAAGCTGTAAGCCCTGAGTTTCCGGCCAGTGAGTCCAGGAGTCGGGATGAAATGGATCATGCAGAGAGTCTGCCAGCATAGAGTAGATACCTCTGCTGGAGCAGATCCAGAGTGTATCGTTCCTTTGCGCAAGGGAATAGACATTATCAGGGCTGAAGATATCGTCAGATATTGGAATAAATCCATTTTCGTTACCCCCGGCAAGCCCGCCTTCACAACCAACCCATACAGACCCTCCGGACTCTGCCAGCGCATTCACTCTGCCCAGGCCCGGAACACCTTCAAAGTTGCTGTAATTTGTCCAGATATCTCCATCTTTCATGACCAGATATTTGCTTCCGGTGGCGACCCATAAACGATTGTCTGAATCAAAAAGAATGTCTCGGCAGTCAGGAGTAGGCAGATCATCGGGGCATGAATATACAGTTCCGACCCCTTCTTCTCCGGAATAATGAAACACACCGCCGGAGGAGGCGCACCATATACCGTTGTCTCCGTCGGAGGTCACATTGTAGATATAGGAAATAGAAGTACTCAGTTCCCACTGAGGGGCTGCTGCCAGAAGGATGTAAAAAAAGATGTGCATACTGTCCTCTCAGAAAAGCCATGGGAAACGAATATGCCAGACCATCCAGGCAGCTTCCCATACAATGGAGTGGGACATCTTGGATGTCCCTGAATGTCTGTCAATAAAAACAATTGGTACCTCGGTCACGGAGCATCCAGCTTTGTACAACTTGTACGTAACTTCTATCTGAAACGAGTATCCATCCGATCTGATAGAGGAAAGATCGAGTTTTGCAAGGGCAGATCTCCTAAAAGCTTTAAAACCACCAGTTGCATCTTCAACAGGAAGACCGGTAATTATTTTTGAATACTTGTTGGCGAACCATGAAAGCATAAGACGGTGCAAAGGCCAGTTTACCACATTTACACCGGTGACATATCTTGAACCAATTACAAAGTCGTGAGTGTCAAGTTCCTTCACAAGTGCTGGAACCGAGTCGGGAGAATGAGAAAAGTCAGCATCCATCTGTATGATGGGATCAAAATCGGCTCTTTCAAGTGCCCAGGAAAAACCTGCTACATATGCCTGCCCCAGCCCCTTCTTTTCAGGCCTGCTCAACAAATGAACCCTGCCTGTATCCTTAAATGACAGAACAGCATCACCTGTTCCATCAGGGCTTGAATCATCCACTACCAGAATGCTGGCCTCAATTGGAAGTTCAAGCAGCTCGGGGATTATGCTTTTGATGTTTGCAAGCTCATTGTAGGTAGGTATGATGATAAGTGGTTTACTCAAGCTCTCTGCCTCCATGTTTTCACAGTTTGCGACAATATAATCCATTGCATATTGCCGGAGTACCGTTTGCACTGCAGGAGCAAGTATGTTTCCGAATACATTCACAAAAAGGAACAAACATGAAAAAAGCAGTGCTATCTCTTGTATTTGCAGCTTCCCTGGCCAGCGCATTCTCTGTACTGCCTACCCTTGGGTATTCCGCGTCTTCAGGTTTTATTTTTGGCGGTTACCTGCTCTTCCCGTTCACGGATACAACAGGACAGTTTAGTGTCAATACATACTATGGCACCGCAGGGGTGATAAAGTTCCAGCCCGGTATGGTCAAAAGATTTGACAACGGTCTGCTGGTATCCACCCTGGACTACCGCAAGGTGATTGAAAAGGAATTTTTTGGATGGGGTAATGCCACCGACCCTGACACTTTTGTCTTAATGGATTTTGAGAAGGCGAACCTTGTCGTTGATTTTACCGTACCGGCAGGAGACAGATTGTTCTTCACCGGAGGACTTGATGTAAGGCATTCTACTGTTTTTAACAGAGAGGAAAGTGTTTTGTGGGGCAGGCTTCCCGGGGAAGTGTATTCCTCAACATGGACTGGCGGGCTCAGCGGAAGAATCGATTATGTGGTTCCGGCTCCGCTCAATGGAGATATTCTTCTTAGCACAAAGGGCTTCTTTCAGTCAGGAGATGTCTCTTACAGCGGTGTAACAGGAAAGGTCAGAGGAACGGCAAGGCCCTGGGCTGGAGGGGAGATCGCACTGGGAGCCAGAGCGCACAGACAATTCAATATTGCGGATACCCCTGTTCCTTATACGTCCGGTATAGGTCAGAATGAGAATTTCAGAGGCTACAATGACTACAGATTTACCGGTTCTGTATGGACCCTGTACCAGTTTGAAGTAAGAAATGATCTGTTTACCCTGGGAGATGTGGAAGCAGGTAAATCACTCACGGTTGGAGTGACAGCTTTTGTTGAAGCAGGAGAGGCTGCTGAAGAATTTGAGGAACTCTCAATAAGCGGATTACACACGGATTACGGCTGCGGGTTGAATATCAAACTGAATCCGTCTGCGCAAATGCGGATAGATGCTGCCTGGAGTGAAGAAGGAATGCTGGTACAGAGTGCCTTCGGACTCTCTTTTTAACTCAATTTTGCATAAACCACCACTGATTTGATACATTAGAACAATTATGTTCTTTATCTGTAACTGAAAGGTGGTGGAGTTTTGACTGGTTCTTTACTCATTGCGATGGCTCTTTTTTCATGGGCTATGGATCCTGCTCCAGGGCCCAGCGTACCCTTCTGGTGGGCTGCTTATCCAGAAGCCGGCAACACTGTTCTCGTTAACCCCGCTGGTTCAAGCTGGCTTACAGGTTCCAAATTCCGGATTGGTGCAATCTTCAGTGACAGTACTTTCGAACACTTTGACCGGTTCACGCTGGAAGACAAATCAGGCGGTCTGGCCGGATGGTGGGAGGACGATCAGAGTCTCAGAAGGTTTACTACTTCCGGAGCGTATCAGTTCGGAAGTTCTTTCTCAGCAGGGCTTGGATACACCTGGTATGACCCTACCATCAAGGATCACCCCCAAACGGGTGAGAAGTTCTTTACCCTTGGTCTAAACTGGAGACCGGATGACCACATTGGCCTGGGAGCCACTGCCCGTACATCCACAGGCGATATCGATGGCTGTTACATTGCAGGAGTTGCCTTCAGACCCCATGGAGATCAGCGGATCACTCTCACTGGAGATTACAGATTCGAGTCTGGAATAATTGACAGTCGCTGGTCTGCAGGAGTTGAGGTCAGAGCTGTTGATGGCTTGACATTCAGAGGTTCTTATGGACAGAACAAAATGATTTCTGCGGGTATCCAATTTGACCTGGGAAAGGCAAGTATTGCCGCAGGCTCCGACATTCATGACGGCAGTTATCTTGGAACCACAACAGAGCTGATCCTGAACGAACACCCTCAACCCAGCATTATACAACCTCTTCCGGATTTCTTAAGTTACAGCACAGATAATGGCGACGAACTTCCATCCAGGTCTTTTCTCGGCCCCAGGATACCTTCTTTTACCGCCCAGATGACGGCGATAGCAAGAGGAGCCGGCGATTCCAGGATCAAGGGGCTTCTTATAGATTTTTCTGACTATTCGCTGAGCGGGGCTCAGGCGGAAGAGCTTAGAGCAATAATGGTAAACTATCGTTCCTCGGGTAAACCGGTATACGCCTACATGGAGTACACAGGAAACAGTTCTTACTACACCGCAACAGCAGCAAGAGCTATCTGCATGCACAAGGCTGGTCAGGTTTCCATAAGCGGCTTCAGCGGGTATACTTTTTTCCTTAGAGAATTTCTGGATAATCTTGGTGTTTACCCGGATCTTATGCACATCGGGGCGTTCAAAAGTGCCAGCGATATGCTTACAGAGTACGAGATCTCAGATGCTCAAACGGAAGCAACCACTGCTCTGCTTGAAACCTTCAAATCTGAACTGGTTCGTGGAATAAGCGAAGGCAGGGGCCTGGAGCCTGCTCAGATGAGTGTTCTTTTCTCACAATCCCCGTTTGCCGGAGAGTCAATGGTGCATATGGGGCTTGTAGATACACTTCTTTACAGAGATCAGTTTGAAGAATTTGTTGAAGAGGAACTGGGATACTCTGTGGAGACCATGAGTCCTTCGTTCTATACAAGCCTGCCGGAGGAATCATCCAACTGGGGATTCGAGCCGAAGATTGCAGTGGTGGTTGCAGACGGCAACATCATGAGCGGCGAGAGTGGTAGTTCACTACTTGGGCGCACAATGGGCAGTGAAACTGTAGTAGCCATGCTTGAACAGGCTGCGGCAACAGAAGGAGTCAAGGCCATTGTTCTGAGGATCAACTCTGGCGGCGGCGAAGCCATGGCCAGTGATGACATGTATCACGCAGTGGAAAACATAAGAGAAGAAATGCCGGTAGTGGTCAGCATGGGCAGCGTGGCTGCAAGCGGCGGCTACTACATGGCCTGCAGTGCCGATGCTATTTTTGCCGACAAAATGACTGTTACAGGTTCCATAGGGATAATCAGTGGAAAGTTCGTGTTCGGTGATCTCCTTGAAAGAATCGGAATAAATGTAGAGAAAATTGAGATCGAACCATCAGGCAATCCAGGCAATCCTTTTGAACCGTACACGGAAGAGGAGTACGAACGCAATTTTGACGCAATGCGTGAAGGCTACAATCTGTTTGTTTCTACTGTTGCCAGGGGCCGTGACATGACTTTTGATGAAATTGATTCCATAGGTCAGGGCCGCGTCTGGTCCGGGGCTGATGCAATCGAGATCGGTCTTATAGATTACAACGGTGGCGTTGTTGATGCCATTGCTCACGCAGCAATGCTTGCAGACATCGAGAATACCAACCCTGAAATAGTAATTTACCCCAGACTCACCGGATTTGGCACCATAAGCCTTCTACCGGGGCTTTCCGTTCTTGGAGAAGTAAAAGAAATTGTAGAGCATCCCTTTCTTAACAGTGAAAGACCTCTCTATCTGGCTCCTGTCACAATTGTGAAGTAAGTCTTTGACTATTCCAGCCCTTTCTCTGGCGAAAGGAACAAGAACGCATAATGTTTCCCCTTTTGGAGAAGCATATCACTCTGGTTTACGAGGGGGAGTCTTTTGATAGGGAAAACAGGATTTGACAACGATAAATATCTTGAAGAACAGTCTGCGGAGATTCTCCGGAGAGTAGATGGTGCCCATGGCAGGCTCTACCTGGAGTTTGGCGGAAAACTCATGTACGATCATCATGCTGCTCGAGTGCTTCCGGGTTATGACCCTAATGTAAAGGTCAGACTGCTGGAAAGGCTCAAGGATCGTGCGGAGATAATTCTCTGTATCTATGCCGGAGACATTGAGAAAAGAAGAATCCGTGGCGACTTTGGAATCACCTACGATGCAGATGCTCTCATGCTTATTGACGGATTCCGATCCAGAGGAATTGAACTCAGAGGAGTTGTGATAACAAGGTTCGAAGATCAGCCTTCTGCTGTTTCTTTTGAGAACGGGTTAAAAAGACGAGGTGTTGATGTTTTCAGACACTACTACACCAAAGGTTATCCAACTGATGTGGATCTTATTGTGAGTGAACTGGGATACGGAAAGAACGACTATATCAAACCAACAAAGCCTCTGGTTGTAGTAACCGGACCGGGACCGGGGAGCGGTAAACTGGCCACCTGTCTTTCTCAACTTTACCATGATCAGAAAAGAGGAGTAAAGGCCGGCTATGCCAAGTTCGAAACATTCCCCGTTTGGAACATGCCCCTTAAACACCCTGTGAACGACGCATATGAGGCTGCTACAGCTGACCTTCAGGATGTTAATCTGGTTGATCCCTTTCATCTTGATGCCTATGGTGATGTGGCTATCAACTACAACCGTGATGTTGAGGCTTTCCCTGTGGTGAAGCGGATACTGGAACGAATTACCGGAGACAAATCTCCTTATGCTTCACCGACGGATATGGGTGTGAACAGAGTCGGATTCGGTATCGTTGATGATGATGTTGTAAGATTCGCAGCAAAACAGGAAATAGTAAGACGCTACTTTCGCTATAAATGTGAGTATGCCATGGGGCTCACTGAAAAGAAAACCGTAGAGAAGATTGAGCTGCTCATGGGCAACTTGAACCTGACAAGATATGACAGGTCTGTGGTTGAAGCCGCAGAGAAACGGGCAGAGCTTGAAGAGGCCAACCCCGATCTGCACGATGTACGAGCTTCTGCCTTGCAGCTACCTGATGGCTCCATTGTAACAGGGAAGAGTACGGAGCTTATGCATACATCTTCGGCAATGGTTCTTAATGCAATAAAAAAGCTAGCCGGTATAAAAGATCAGGTGCACCTTCTTTCCCCTGCCACAATTCAATCCATCCGCAAACTGAAGAAAACTACCAATTTGCTTCCCCTGCGCCTGGATCTGGAAGAGGTGCTGATAGCTCTGAGTGTCAGTGCAGCAACCTCGGAGCCTGCTGCAATGGGAATGGAAAAGCTCAAAGAACTGAAGAACTGCGAGGCACACTTGACCCATATGCCGTCATCCAGTGATGCCAGTGGTCTGAGAAGCCTTGGGATCAATGTTACAAGCGATCCCAGATTCAGCAGTTCCCGGTTGTACAACGGTTGAACAAAATAGATGGAATCCGGGTACAGAGAAAATCTGTACCCGGATCCTGTAATCTTAATTTCTATATTGTAATTCTGTATCCAAGGGACAGAATAAAGAAATCATTTGTAAAGAATCACAGAAATTCTCCTGCTGGTGAACTAAGAAAGAATTGATACTCTTCGTTCTCAAATTCTTCGTCGTAAAACACCCTTCCCATCCAGTTTCCTGTGATTGTATCGTATACATCAATTTGATTCTCATTTTCTTCAGTCTCGTGGGTCAGATATATCATCCTGTACTCCGGTGCAAGCAGAATGGAACTTGATACAGGGAAAGGATAAACGAACTCATCCACCGGAGATAGGGAATACGGATCGTACCTTACCACGCCTTCATCACTTGTGCAATGAAGATATCCATCCAATCCGAAATCTACAGAGTTGAAGTAGTTGTCAATCTCTCCGAGATACTCCAGATCACTGGAGCGCACGCATACAACTCGGCTTCCACAAAGAAATATCCTGCTTCCGTCAGTGGAGATCGCAACATCCCGGAAGGCATACGGCAATGAATCAACCGGTTCAAAAGTATCCGGGTCAAGTACAGAGGTCAAATACATATTCGAGGCAAGTATTTCAGATGCACCGGGAACTTCCGCAATGGCGATAATTCTTCTATCGAAATGCCTGGTCTTAACAAGAGAAGAAAGATCCCGGGTATACTCTGAAAGAGAGTAATCACCGTAAACCCCATGGGAAGCAATGATTGTACCGGTTGATCTTTCTGCTACTGCGAATATGTTGTTGAAGTTCTGATAGCCGAAACAATTGCCGCTTTTGGTTCTTAGAGCCATTAGCATTTTTGAGCTTTTGCTGATCATGTCCACCAGCAGATACATGACAGTATCATCGTTGGAAACAATACCCTCATGGTAGAAGTCGTGGCCAGATTCGAAAATATGGTTTACTCTCCAGGGAATGCCAGAGCCCGGATGTACCTCTATCTCATTACTGTATGATGTAAGGCCATACTTATCCACTGTTACCAGTGCATAAAACCTTTCATTCCCATTCTCTGGAAGCGAATCGGTATAGCTTAGAGTATTTGCATCACTGGTAACCAGCAGAGTATCGTTGTTGTAGAAAACGTGTTCAATGTCCGGTCCGGGGCTGGAAAGAAGTACATAAGAGTCGAATGACTCATCTGAACACTTATCCCACGATAGAGAGCAGAGAATGAAATGGTGTTTCTCATACGAAAGTCGTCTGGCTTCCGGGAACGGCGAGGCAGGGGTTTCCACATGAACTTCATTACTCCATTTACAGTTCTCCCATTCATCTACAGCACGAACAGCATAATAGTAATCGCTGTCCCATTCCAGGCCGATCGAGTCGGCAAAAACTGTTTCCAGTTGGATCTGAAGTTCGTCAGCTTCAGACAAATCTGATTGAATTGAAGGCTTAGTGGATCTGAAGATAGTAAAAGTCTGTCTTCGGTTCTCAACTGGTTTTTCCCATGCAAGGGTCATTTCAAGGAATGGAAAGCTTTTTCCATCCGGGGCAGTTAAGTGGAGAACCGTTTCTTTCTCCGGTGATGCCCCGATTGAGTCTCCTGTAAAAATAACGCTGACAAGTTCGAATGCAGGAGCAGATGGTCCTGTTGAATCACAACCGGTTAGAAGAATTTGAAAAAGAGCAAGAATTATTAATAAGTATCTGATAGTCATCACATTTCCCCAGTAAGAATTAGTGTTATACAACCAATATAACCAATAGTGTTTT
>JAGLDB010000400.1 GCA_023145935.1 Candidatus Sabulitectum sp.
CCCTGAAAGAGAAAGGCCGGTGTCATCAGTAGTTCTTAACAGAGAAATATTCCCACCGTCAACAGTCAGTTCAGTTTTCCTCGTAAGGGAAAGACTGCATGCGGCGTGGGTCATGCCGGCATTAAGAAGTGCTTCTACGCAGAGAAGTGATACATTGCTGTGGTCTGCCATTACTTTCCTCCCAGATTTATCATACACTTGATGGCAGGACCACCCATTCCAACCGGGATAGACTGCTTCTTACCGCACATACCCATCTTCCAGGACATATCATCAGAGACAGCAGTAACAGTTTTCATCATATCAAAGGCAACACCGGAAATGGTTACATCCTTTAAAGCTCTTCCTATTTTGCCGTTCTCTATCTCATACCCGAGAACAATACCGAACATGAACTCGCTGGTGGAATCTGCCTGCCCGTTACTGGATTGTATCAGATAATAACCGTCTTCCACAGATTCTATCATGTCACTGAGTTTGCTCTTGCCGGGAAGAATAGCTGTGTTTCTCATTCTTATCAGAGGTTCATCGCTGAACTTGTAAGCCCTTGCGTTGCCCGCAGGCTTCGCTCCAAATTCAAGAGCTGATTCCAGGTTATGCATGTATCCCTTCAAGATACCATTCTCAATAATTGTAACGTCCTCCGCAAAAGTTCCCTCGTCATCAATATGCACAGGTACAGGACATGTTTCCCCCATGCAGGTATGAGCATAGTCTTTAAGGGTGATCAGCGGACTGGCCACCATCTTACCCATGTTGTCCGCAGCAACGGAACCACCCCGGACAAGATCAGCCTCAGTGGTATGTCCAATCGCCTCATGAGCCAGAATACCTGCAACATCAGCATCAAGAATACACTGACTGATACCGGCTTCGGGAAATACTCCTTCCGATTTATTCAGAAGATGTTCGTAAAGCTGATCCAGTCTTTCATAATAACTGGAGGGTTTAACAAAAACATCTTCAAACTGACCACGACCTCCAAGAACATCATACAACTCAACAGGACCCGAATCGGTATCAACTGTCAGAAGTACATACATTATGCTTCCGGGAATCATTGAGAATGCACGAGTACCGGTTGATGTAAGCAGCTGTTTCTCCATATCTGAACTGCGCATGGATATGGTTCTGGAGATTAGTTTCGGAAACTTTCCTCTTATGTAGTTGTCCATCTCTTTCACAAAATCAATACGATCCTTTTGAGAAGCGGCCGGTTTTTTTGTTGTGTAATCCCATTCACCAGCAGCAGCTGGAACAGACAGGTCAGGCAAGCCTTTCTGTTCGTGTCTGTGAAGAAATGCAGCATTCTCCCATGCAGCCTGAATCACATGTTTCACAGCATCATCACTTGAATCCGGGCTGGAGGCGAATCCCCATGAACCACTCCTGTAACACCTGGCAGACACACCGCTAACAGAACTCCTGCTGTTTCCCATAATGGTTCCCTCCACCATGGCAACACCACTATCTCTGTTCTCCTGAATTCGCAGCTCTGTATATCCCTTGAACAGGTCTGAGTGCCTGCTTATGTCAGTCTGTTTCATTTCCTGT
>JAGLDB010000401.1 GCA_023145935.1 Candidatus Sabulitectum sp.
AGGGTGAGCTCTGTGTCTGTGAATTTAACAAGGCTCTTGATCTGGACTATTCAACCATATCCCGGCACCTTTCTGTTCTTCGTAAAGCCGGGATCGTGGAGTACAGAAAGAGTGGCAAACAGGTTTATTACAGTTTGAGAACTCCCTGTATTCTGGGATTCCTCAGTTGTTTTGATGAGGTGATCAGAATGAATATCAAACAGGAAACTGAATACCTGAACAGCCGGGAGAGTGTGTAATGAACTGGAAGAAAGATTGGAAATCTCTTGCATGGCTGGTGGGTATTTTCCTGGGTATCTATTACATGCCCATTGGAAAAGAGAGATTTGACTACGCTATCCTTGAAGCTTTTGAACTAACGAAATGGTATGCAAGGGAGCATGTGCTGCTCTGTCTTCTTCCTGCTTTCTTTATTGCAGGAGCCATCGGGGTATTCATCAGCCAGGGTTCCGTGTTGAAATATCTGGGAGCCGGAGCGAAAAAGATCGTGGCATACATAGTTGCCTCGGTATCCGGTTCAATCCTGGCTGTTTGTTCATGCACTGTGCTTCCGCTTTTTGCGGGAATCTACAGGATGGGAGCCGGCCTCGGGCCTGCCACTGCGTTTCTGTACGCAGGCCCTGCTATAAATGTGCTGGCTATCATACTTACTGCGAGGGTGCTGGGAGTGGAGCTTGGAGTTGCCAGGGCAGTAGGTGCAGTGATCTTCAGTGTTGTCATAGGGCTGATCATGCATCTTTTTTTCAGGAAAGAGGAGGCAAAGAGGATTGCTTCTGCTCCTGTGGTATCCCTTGATGATTCCGGTAGAGCCTTATGGAAGAACGCTGTTTTCTTTTTCATTCTTGTGGCAATAATGGTTATAGCAACATGGGGAGGCTGCAACTGCACAGACAGTTTCCAGAATACCGTATGGGGTATGAAGGCCCCTATTTTGTCTGTTCTTGCCGTGGCACTGGGAGCTGTTCTTATTCTCTGGATGAAGATAAACCCGTGGAAGATCCTCTCACTTGCAGCTGCTGTTGTCTTGACTGTCTTTCTGATTCCTGAAGGCTTTACCATTCCCTTCGTTGTGGGAATGCTTGGTCTTTCTGTGATTCTTGCAGGCAGCTCCGGTGAGGGTGCAGAGTGGTTTGAAGCCACATTCGGTTTTGCAAGACAGATTCTTCCACTGCTTCTTGCAGGGGTATTTGCAGCAGGGCTGCTTCTGGGGCGTGTTGGTTATGAGGGACTTATTCCATCTTCATGGATAGAAACCGCTGTAGGGGGAAACTCTCTTCGCGCGAACCTTTTTGCTTCAATTGCTGGAGCATTCATGTATTTCGCAACCCTTACGGAGATTCCGATACTTCAGGGACTGATCGGCAGCGGGATGGGTAAGGGACCTGCTTTGGCTCTTCTGCTGGCAGGCCCTGCATTGAGTCTACCCAATATGCTTGTTATCAGAAGTGTTATGGGAACAAAGAAAACGGTTACTTTTGTAGCTCTTGTTGTTGTCATGGCCACACTTAGTGGTTTGATCTTTGGAAATATCTAAAAGGGG
>JAGLDB010000402.1 GCA_023145935.1 Candidatus Sabulitectum sp.
ATTCCGCCGTGTGAGGAGCCCTTTGAGCCACGGCTATTCTATGAGATCACCGGTGCCGGTGGCATCATCTGTAAACGCAAGGAATTCCACTCGGTTTCGACCGGAAGACTTTGCTTGGTAGAGGGCATTATCAGCACGCTGGATGGTGTCTGTCAACGGTTCTTCTCTGTGGTACTGGGAAATCCCCAGAGAGAGAGTCACGCAGATTCGCGCTTCACCATGGCAGGTCTCCAGCTCTTCAACTGAAGCCCGAATTTTCTCACCCAGGGCTTTTGCCCCATTCACGCCGGTATCGGGAAGCAAAACGATGAATTCCTCGCCACCCCACCGCGCCAGTATGTCCTGTTTACGAACTCCACGCAGCAGTACCGTTGCTATCTCTTGCAGTACCCGGTCGCCCATGGCGTGGCCAAATTTATCGTTAACTCGCTTGAAATGATCCAGATCGATCATGAGGATAGAGAAGGGTCCTGCGGAACGCTCAGCCATGGAGACAACTAACCGGCTCAGCTCAAGGAAACCGCGGCGGTTGAGCAGCCCGGTAAGAGGATCCGTGCGTGCAGCGGATTCTTCCTTTGCCAGGTGACAGTTAACAGCATGGGAGGCCGACAGGAAGAAAACAATGAAACCCAGCACCGGAAAATAGTAGGGAACATTGACCAAACCCAGTTCATGTGCGACGTCAGATACAAGACAAATCAGGAGCACCGCCAATCCCCACAACAGTACCCTGGCATCGGAGTTTCCCTGGCTGGTAGACTTAATAGCCTTGAACAGTGTAATAAGAAGCAATACTGCCATGATGATCATGGTGGCATTCTGTGATATCCTCAGCACCGCAAGTAGCAGCAACAAAAATTCCAGGCCTCGTATCAGTCGGGGCGGGGCGGTTTCCGCAAGGCTGAATACCAGCTCCAGGAGGCTTACTACCACCCCAGCCACACCTATGAGATTGAATATGGCAAGAATGGGATGCCCACCAGCATCAGTTATTCTCGATAGTATTGAAGTGAAATTGACTACCAGCGCAGAGAAAGCTGCCGTAGCCAGCCACAGGTTGGCGATTCGCTCTGGTCTATGTCGCCAGAGATCCAGGCGGGTGCCGAAAAATATGAGAAAGACTCCTGCACCGATGCCATCCATATACGCTTTCCACATGGAGTTGAGCATGTATCGCCTGTATCCTTTCTTGCTTTCTGATTTTCTGCTAACTCGTATGAGGGACCCTGAAACTCCACAAGATCACAAGCCTTCGGGGGGGGGCATGTGCTCCCTCCTGCGCAAAACTCCAGCTGGAAGTGGCTGATCAACAGGACAGTGAATCTTTCACAATCCTATTACCTGCTCCCCCAATAGATTCTCTGTCAGAAACAAACCATACTGCAAGAAACAAGCCTGGTCAAACATCCCTTCCTGCAGATCTTTCTGTGAATTTGCGCAAACTCTTCAGCCCCGGTGTAACCTGCGGCAAATGACAACAGTATTCTTCAACTTGTCTAAAGCCCCGAAACAGATACAGAGTTCGTTTTAGCTCCTGCA
>JAGLDB010000403.1 GCA_023145935.1 Candidatus Sabulitectum sp.
GGTCATCGATCAAGATCATTCACTGCTAACTTGTTCCAGAAGGTTCATCTCAAAGATGTTCAAGTCTCGGTCTTCAATTGAGAATATGCCTCTGGTGGGCAAGCAGAAGAAATCGGCACGGTTTCAGATTCTGCCCAAAGAGAGTGAATAATTCAGCCGGGTATAAACTAACACAAGACGATAAGATTAGTGTGGACACCATCGGCAGAGATACCTATAGTATCCATAAATGAATATTTCACTTGGGGGTTATAGATCTTGATGAGAATCCAATACAGGTATGAAGCTGTATGTGAAACTACTTTTCAGAATGCTCCGCAGATAACCCATGGAACTGGTGAGGCAAATGCTGACTGTTAGCATTTGCTCTACTGAAGATGCCACCAGGCAATCAGAGGTATTCGAAAGGATCTTTAGTTCAAGATCTTTGATCTGTGCCACATCCCATTGTGATTCATCTTCCCCGATAGTACTTCTTTTATCTCCGGGATCTTGCAGGTCTGACCGAATCAGAAAAGAGATAACAGCAGCAGTCAGATCTGGAATTAGCATTTATCCGGTCTTTCTTTTCAAGATGGAACTGCCTGAATGGCTGCACTTTCTTATCTCAAGCCATCAGTGGCTGGACGCAAGTGGTGGAAACACGGAAACCGCTGCACTTAAAATTGCAGGGAAGCTGCTGCTGGAATCGGATTTCACAACGAAAAGAATTGATCCAGGAATAAATCTGAATGGTTTTCACCAGTTCATTGTGGAACAGCCTCCAAACTTTGTAGGCAGAATTGGTGAACTGTCCATTCTTAATAAAGCGATCTCAGCAATTGAAGCTTCTCACGATGACAAAGAGTTTAAATTCCCGGTACTTGTATGTGTAAAAGGCAGGGCCGGTGTGGGTAAAACAAGCCTTGTATCCACATTCCTCCAAAAGATCAAATCAGAGAAAAACAACTGGCTGAGTGTATCAGCAGAAGCGAATGAGAACCACATTGCCTACATGCTCTGGGCCAGAGTAGTGGCAGAGCTGGCCGGGGGAAGAACTGGCTCGGAGAGCTTGAAGGATTCCCTGGAAAAAACTTTGGGCAGAAGCTTCAACAACGAACTTTTTGAAGATACAGCCCTTTTGCTTCCTCTTGGGTCAAATGGGAGTTCCGCTGCTCCACCTGAGAGGAAAGAACTCTTTGCCCAGGTGTCGGGTTTCATTGCTGACCTGCTTATAACATCCTTTCACCAGGGGCGAAATATCCTTTTTCTTGACAATCTTCACTGGGCAGACTCTGGAAGTATGGAGATGCTGGGGGATATTCTTGCGAAACTGGAAGCCATTCCTCTTTTAATAATACTGTCTTACAGACCTGAAAGACCCAACGGAACTCCTGTGGAAATACCACTATTAGAGAATTTTACCACAAAAAAAGAGATCATGCTTGAACCACTGAAAAAGAAGGAATCAATCGAACTGTTAACCCGACTGATTGATACCGATTCTTTCCAGGAAGATAGTGTCTCTGCAATGGCAGAAACAACAGGGGGA
>JAGLDB010000404.1 GCA_023145935.1 Candidatus Sabulitectum sp.
ATAGCACAGGAAGATCCAGCTCCTGTCGGCATGTCTCGTTCCAGTAGGAGACGAAATCAATCCACTGGTCAGCCTGTTCAGGGAAAACCACATATTTAACATCCGGTTCATCAAAGGTAAAGCAGCCGATCACATCACATTCATGATCACCGGCAGTAAGAGGAATGTACAGTTTCAAATAATCAAGGGCAGCCTGATTGTGTTCCTGCTCATACAGATCTGTCCTAAGCCCTCCAACCATAAGATGAAGCCCTATGTCCCTCACAGCTCCTGCAAGAGGAAAGAATTTATCGCCGGCAGCTCCCGGTTGTTCAGGGAACCACTTATCTGTGAGTTCGGATCTGACCAGAGCAGTATTGAACCCACTCTCAAAAGATTCCTCGAGTATGGAATAGATTGGATTCCCACCGGAGACACCGAATATCTTCTGCCATATAAGAACAAGATCATTAGCTGACCTTATGTCCCATACCACCGGAAAAATAACCTTTTCATCATCAGGCGAATCGTAGGAATGATAAGAATAGTTGTGCCCGTGGCTCTCCCACAAGTTCTTCCCCAGAAGAGGAAACGCCAGGATAAATATCAACAGCAGATATTGTTTCCGCACTACTCTCCCAGTCGGGGCATTCTGCCCAGCTGAATCATAAGAGAAGCCTCACTTGTGAGAGCTGCCACTCTGGCAGAAACCAGATTAGCCTCCGACTGTGCAAGGTCAGCCTGCGCATCCAGTAGATCCATAAGACGAAGAGCACCCATCTCGTAGGACATCAATGACAGCCTGTACTGCTCCTGTGCCTGCTCCAGCATTAATTGAGAATCAGAGTAATATCGAATATCTATTCTAAGCGAATTACTGATTGATTCAACCGATGCATGAATACTGTTCTCGAGAGTTTCAAGAGAAGCCTGGGAAGCAAGGCTGGACGCTCTTGCAGAATTGATTCTTGATTCCCGAAGAAATCCATCAAACACATTCCAGGACAGATTGACTCCTGCGTTAAAACCATCGTACTCAAACATACGGTTGATATCATCCAGTGTATCATCATTCCAGCTCCATCCGGCAGATGCCCTGAGACTTGGCCAGTATGATCTTTCCGCAGCAGTTGAATTAAGTTCAGAAACCCTTGCACGGAGGGAAGCACTGAGGAGACCCGGGTTTTCTGCAAAGTCCAGAGAAATCCTTTGAGCTGATTCCAGCGGAAGAGGCTCAACAACTGCGTCTGGATTAATACCTAAATTATTCATATTCTGATCCAGACCTGCCGCGTTGAAGAGGCTGCTGTAGGATGTAAAAAGAGACTGCTCTCTTCTGCTTACAGTAAGCTTGTCACCGCTTTCCTGGACCTGGACCTGAAGCAGCTGAAGTGTTGTAATTGCTCCCAATTCGTAAAGAGCTTCGGTTCTTTCCAGCTGACTTAACGATCTTTCGTGTGCGGCCTCGGCAGCTTTTTTAAGTTCAACAGCTTCAAGAACTCCGTAATATGCGTTAACAACATTCATGGTCACATCAAGTACATCACCTTTG
>JAGLDB010000405.1 GCA_023145935.1 Candidatus Sabulitectum sp.
CTCTCGCAGGGCATTATAAGACCAAGAACATTTTCAGCCCCCAGGGCGCGAACACACAAAGCAGCCGTAACTCCCGAGTCTATCCCTCCACTGAGCCCGATAACAACACCTTTCACGCCAGCACCATAAACCCGCTCTTTTATCCATCCGGTGATCTTATCGGTTAACTCTGCATAGATCATTCAGCATCCTCCGGAGCCTCTGCAGGGAGCAATGAAAGTCTTCGTTCAATAGGATCAGCCTTTTCCACTGAAACAAAAATTCCAGAGCCCGGGCGAAGATCACCTGTAACAAAATGCCTGTACTTTTTCAGTGCACTCACATGCAACAGCCCTTCAACAGGCACATCCAGAAGGCGGATAAACAGTCCGAAATCAGTTTTGTCGCGAACAACTCCCTCAAAAACCGTACCGGTTTCCCCGGCAAGATAAAGCAGAGCCATAAGCTCGGTTGTTGCTCTTTCAGCACCTGCAGCTCGCCGTTCAAGCCAGGAACACATCTCAGCAAGTGTTGACATGGATTCAGAACGCACTGGAACAATTCCTTCCTCATAGGCAGTGATTGCCTGGTGCACAACAAGATCAGGATATCTGCGGATAGGGCTGGTGAAATGCATGTAGTTCCGAAGAGCAAGACCGTAGTGACCTGAATTATCAGTGGAGTAAACAGCCTTCTGCATGGATCGCAGCACAGCATCCCTGATTATGGGATACAGCGGGGTTCCCTCTGCCTCCTTAACAGTTTTTGAAAGAGCAGAAGCCCGGGGAGAAAGCTGACCCGGCATCTTGAACCCGTATATGGAAAGAATTCTTCGAAGTTTCTCTGAAGCCTCCGGGGCCGGGTCACCATGCACTCTGAAAAGCACATCAAGCTCGAGCCACTTGCAGAATTCGGCAACTGCACTGTTGGCCTCCACCATGAAATTCTCGATCATACGGTGGGAGACATCGTCGGAAACCCTTTCGAACCCGCATGGAAATCCTTCATCGCTGAACTGGGTTCGGAAGTCAGAAGCACCAAGGTCTACAGCTCCACGGCTCTCTCGAACTTTGTCAAGAAGCCTGTTCAGTTCAGCAAACTGACTGAATACACCGTCCAGTTCAACATCTCCGGAAGAATTGCCGGAAAGAATTGCAAAAGCCTCTGTGTAATTCAATCTCTTGCGGGATCTTATCTGTGAGGAAAAGACGCTGAAATCAGTTCGTTTCCCGGAGGGATCGTAGCTGATAAGCACTGTTTTTGTAAGTCTGTCCTGATCCGGCTGCAGCGAGCAGGCACTGTTGGAAAGTATCTCCGGGATCATTGGGATCACCCGGTCAGGAAGATAAACGCTGGTTCCCCTTTTCATGGCCTCATTATCCACAAGTGAATTCGGCGGCGCGTAAGCGGATACATCGGCTATATGCACACCCAGCTGGTAGCCTCCATCGGAAAGAGCTTCAATTGATATGGCATCATCGAAATCACGGGCATCCACAGGATCAATGGTAAGTGTATAGAGGTCTCGCAGATCTTTCCTTGAACTGTG
>JAGLDB010000406.1 GCA_023145935.1 Candidatus Sabulitectum sp.
GCATTTCCCCGAATGCTGAACCGGACACGAAGGAAACATTCTTCTTTACTACAAAATCCTCAGGCCCGGTTATCAGGGTAAACTCCATCATGTCGGCCTGGGAAAGGAAACTTTCAATGCCATCAAGATAAACATCCATAATTCCCGGCAGGTATGCCGGCATTGTGGTGTCTGCAGCCATTCCCTGGGCTACCATCATTCTTGCCATGGGCATCTGAGCTGCTGCCATGGGTCCTATCATGGAAAAATTGAATTTCATAGTGAGACTTGCCGGAGCAGCCTGGTAGCGTGTTTCAGAGGAAAGGCCGTTGATCAGGGTCTGAAGTTTTGCAGTGGACATGGCCATAAGAGCCACTCCCTGTACTCCTGCAAAGAAAATTGTTCCTTTTTCTGAATCCATTGAGTAAACTGCAACCCCACCCAGCTGCTCTTCAACAACTATTTCCATTCCCATCTCTTCCATCAATGAAAGGAACAGAGGGAAATCCGGGGCGGAGACTGCCATTCCCATACTGCCCGGCATGGCACTTTCCATCCAGAAAGCCACATCGCCTGATGGATCAAAACCGTATCGGGCAGTCATGGAGTCAAGGCATGAAACATCCAGTTGCTCGCAGATCAGATTCTCCAGAACATTTTCACCCAGAGCCGGGGCACCGCTCTGGATGTAGCCATCAATGTTCTTGACCATCCCTGCGGGATCGCTGACTACGATTGATACTATAGCTCTATCCGGTACCACAGATAACGGGCTGGCCTCTTCTGAGTTGATATCGCTGCCGCAAGATGTAAGGAGCATTGCTGTGAGCAGTGCTGCAAGTATAAAGCGCTTCATCCCTTCTCCCTTCATATACAGTTAAATTCCTATCTGCCATAGTTTAATCAATCCACTATGTCTGTGTCAAAAAATGCCTCTTTGCCCTTGGTTTGCAGTCCAGTTATAATCCACACTATGAATAAAACTTTAGATCTTTTCAGCAGCATCCCTAAAGGTGATGTCCGTATATTATTCCTCGATACCGAAACCACCGGTTCTGATCCGTCAACAGCGGAAGTTTGCGAGGTTGCATTTCTTCTGGCAGAATATGACGGGTTCTCTTTTACAGGCAAAAAACAGGTTTTTGAAACACTGGTAAAACCATCTGTACCGATTCCACCAGAGGCATCAGCAGTGAACCAGATAAGCAATAAAATGGTTGCGGATTGCAGTAAAGCAGAGGATTTCACCGAGCAGATCAGAGAACTCACCAAGCAGGCTGATTTCATTTCCGCTCACAATCTTCCCTACGACTACATGATATTGAATAGACAGTACCCGTCATTGTTCAATCGGTTTGATAAGACCATGCATATTGACACTCTCAGGCTTTCCAGACATATCTGGCAGGAGATTCCTTCTCATGCCCTTCAGGCATTACGGTACAGATTTGAGCTTGATACAGATATTACCGGTGAAGCGCACAGAGCACTTTTCGACACCGAACTGGTGCAATCTCTTCTTCGCTTTTCTTTAAAGCAACCGACTTGC
>JAGLDB010000407.1 GCA_023145935.1 Candidatus Sabulitectum sp.
GGAAACACTGTCAGTGCGCTGAAGGAATGCACACACATAATCCGCGGGAAAGCTGAAACTGGAGGGCAGGAACACCTTTATCTGGAGACACAGAGTGCACTGTGCGTCCCCGGTGAAGGGAATGTGCTTCACATAACATCATCTACACAGAGTCCGTCATTTGTGCAGAAAATAGCCGCCAGAGTACTGGGACTGCCCATGCATATGATTCAAGTGGATGTCCCAAGACTGGGCGGAGCGTTCGGGGGCAAGGAAGACCAGGCAACCCCGTGGGCTGTTATAGCCGCTCTTGGTTCGCATCTTTCAGGAAGGGCTGTAAGGTTGATCCTTAAAAGACATGAAGATCTGGTATGCACAGGCAAGAGGCATCCATACTCTTATGACTTTACCATAGGTTTGAATGATACAGGCAAAATTCTTGTATGGGAAGTGGATTACTACCAGAACAGCGGTGCGGTCTCAGACCTTTCCACTGCAATCCTGGAAAGATCACTTTTCCACGCCACAGGCAGCTATTTTGTTCCGAATGTTCTTGCTACAGGGTACTGCTGCCGTACAAACCTGGCACCCAATACTGCCTTCAGAGGTTTTGGCGGACCGCAGGCCATGTTTGTAATGGAAGCTGCCATCCACAAAGCTTCTGAGGAAACCGGTATACCAGTGGAAGTGATACAGCAGACAAACCTGCTGAAGCCGGGAGATTTCTTCCCGTACGGAATGAGATACAGCTGCAATGAGGTGAGAAACTCATGGGATCTCGCCGGAAAATTCTCCGGGATTAAAGAATCCCGTAAATCAGTTAAGAAATTCAACAGAGAAAACAGATATTATAAAAAAGGTATAGCCATCATGCCTGTTTGCTTTGGTATCTCATTCACCACCACTTTCCTGAACCAGGCCAGTGCTCTGGTACATGTATACACAGATGGCAGTGTGAGCATAAGCACAGGAGCAGTTGAAATGGGACAGGGGGTGAACTCCAGGATCAGACAGGTAGCAGCTGAGGTTTTCTCAATTCCGGTGGAACGAACCAGAGTAGAATCAACAAACACATCACGAACCGCAAATACATCACCAACTGCTGCAAGCTCCGGCGCCGACATGAACGGCAATGCTGCACTAATTGCCTGCAAGGAGATCAGAACAAGGTTGCTTGAAGTTGCTGCAGACAAACTTGATCTTGAAAAAGAAAACCTTTGCCTGAAAGATTCGTTCGTGTGGAACAGGCAGAACAGATCAGAACTGTCATGGGATCAGCTTGTTGCAGCTGCGTACATGAACAGAACAGATCTATCCAGCCATGCACACTATGCCACACCGGGAATATCCTTCGACAAGACAACAGAAAAAGGCAGACCATTTGCATATCATGTAGCTGGCACTGCGGTTACCGAGGTTACAGTGGACTGCATGCTGGGAACCTACAAAGTTGACAGGGTAAGTATTGTTCATCAGGGAGGCAATCAGCTTAATCCTCTGGTTGATCGGGGCCAGGTGGAAGGTGCTCTGCTCCAGGGAATCGGATGG
>JAGLDB010000408.1 GCA_023145935.1 Candidatus Sabulitectum sp.
GCACAGCCAGCCTTGAAGACATACAGAACCGTCTTGATACAATGAGTGATCAGGAAGTAACAAAACATCTTACAAAACTGGCAAAACCGGAAAAGAAGGTAACAGGCGCCCCGCTTGAATACATCCTTGAAGGAGGATGGCGCTGCCTGGTGGGCAGGAATGCAAAGCAGAACGATAACCTTACATTCAAGATAGCAGGCAGAGAAGATATCTGGCTCCACGCCCGTGGTGTAGCAGGAGCCCATGTAATTCTCAAGCGTGACGGCAGGGCCGATAACCCCAGCACAGCAGCAATGGATCAGGCTGCTCACATCGCAGCAAAACACAGCACTACAAACGGAGTGGTTCCTGTTGACTGGACCCTTGCAAAGTATGTACGACGGATGAGAGGTGGAGGCCCGGGCCAGGTTGTCTATGTCAGGGAAAAAACTCTGTTTGCGGAAGCGTGAACCACATAATTTTACAGAATACCAAACAGGAAAAGTGAAATGATGAGTATCAAAGAAATCGAAACAGCTCTTTCGCTGGTTCTTAAGAAAAAGCAGGAAGCCTGCAGTATTCATAACCTCTTCAATTACAAATACCCCATTGGAATCGGTGTATCAGACAAGCTCCATATTTTCCGGGAACACTCAGAAGCATATCAATACGAAACAACAATTACGCTTCCCATGCAGATCCAGGAGGGGACCAAAGCCGCATTTCCTGTAAATGAACTGGGCGAATGCTGTTGTATCATCACACCAGGCTGCCTTGAAGAATCAAATTGCTTCGCAACGATCCTTCATGAATTTGTCCATTGTTATCAGAGCAGAACCTGTGAAGAAGAATTGAAAGCAAAACTGGGAATATATCAACAGGCCATTATCGCTCAAGATTACATGTGGGAGATAGATCACCCATTCCCATACGAGAATCCCGACTACTTGAAACTTCTGCAGAACATCAGCGTGTATGATCTTGATCAGATCATGGATGCAATGTCCATGCTTTCGAAAAAGCTTGAATCATTTGACTACGAATACATGATCTGGCAGATCTGGAAAGAAGGCTTTGCCAGATACATCGAGAACCAGATCCTCCGCATGAACGCCATGGAAGAAAACAACAATGGCAGTGATCCTGAATCCCCGGATAGAATTTCTCTTTACTTCATTGGCCACAAATTCTGGACACAACTGAAACTCCGGAACCCATCTTTGATCTATGATATTGAAAAGGTTTTTCCTCTTATGGAAAAGCAATTATAGTTTAACCATCACATACATCATACATAAGCACCTCACAACGGCATCGTTCCTATGAACTGGATCCTTGTAAAATATGTGAGACGGATGAAAGACGGAGATCCGGGGCAAGTTGTCTATGTCAGGGAAAAAACTCTGTTTGCAGAAGCCTGACCCACAAAAAACAAGCCAAATCAAAATCAGAAAAGTAATGCTGGATTCCTTTTATGGAAAACTCCTTTTCTCGTCTTCAGATATAGAAGAATGACATCCTCAACCTACAAAAGCATTATGA
>JAGLDB010000409.1 GCA_023145935.1 Candidatus Sabulitectum sp.
CTGTAAACTCTTATCAGTTCACGCTGTCTTGCCCCGTGTCCCCAGCCATGGGAAGAAACATACCAGAGAATTTTCATCTAGATGCACCTTACGACCCGCATCCCCCGGGAGGGAGATGCGGATATTGGGAAAGACTATCTTGCTATAACAAGTTTTTGTGTAACAGATCCTTCGCTTGAAGAAAGCTGGCAGAGGTAGACACCGGTACTCAGGTCAGTGACAAATGACATGCTGTGGGCGCCTGAGATCATGTGTGTTTCAGCCAGATTCTGAACAAGACGGCCTGACAGGTCGTAGATGCCTATTCTTACCGAACCTGCTGAAGGAAGAGAGAAGTCAATATTGAGATTGCCGCTTACCGGGTTCGGGCTGATGGGCATAAGGTTCAAAGAGTTAGGTGATTCTGCTCCTTCAATACCCAGAATATCTATTTCAGCAAAGTAAGTGTCGGTACCTGAACCCATTGTGTTTGCGTGAACATGCTTTCCACTGCCAGTGATGTATCTGCCGTCTGAACTCATGTCAACATGGAACATGGATCCGGGAGTATCAATGGAGAAAACAGGTTCAGTGGGATACAGATCGTCAAAGACCTGAATTTCGTCTCCTCCGTTATCGCAGCCCCATGAGCCAACAACGATCCATCTGCCGTCATCGGAGCAGTCCATCCATTCCACTATATCCTGATTGGAACCGGAACCGGCGGGGTAGTCATATATCCATACTGGAACCGAACTGGATACATCAAACTTGAGGATCTTGTTTGTTTTGTAGTCGCTTCTGTAGAAGCCGAAGTAGATTGTTGCATTGTCAGATGCAATAGTTGCTGCTCCTCCATAGTAACCGCTGATTGCTTTGCCTGCCACAAGATTGTAGTCGGAGCCGTCCCATGTTGCAATTCTTGCTGCGGTGAAGCCGTATGCAAGAACCGAACCATCAGGAGAAATGGCAAAACAGTCATTGCTTGCATCAAGAGAATAGCTTGTTTCAAGAGTGCCTGTTGCTGTATCCACACGGTAAAGCGTAGCACCAATTCTGAAAATGCACTTGGAGCCATCTGCAGTAACACGAAGCTGGCGTGGGTAGTAAGTCAGAGAAGGGTCTTCGTATGTGGTGAAAGGCGTTGCACTGGAACTGTTGAAGAACTGAATTGCCAGATGTCCGTCAATTGCACCACCAGTTGCAAGAATTGAACCGTCATCAGAGCATGCGTACTTACCGGGACTATCCACAGAGCCGGAAATAAATGAACCAGGTCCGCCTGTGTAGGTCCACACCGGTGTTGAAGAAGAAGAATTATAGAGTGTTACAGAGGTATTTCCCTCGGAAACCAGATAATCGTCAGATGGGTCACCGGGGGTTCCATTGTCATTATAGACTTTCCACAACTGAATGGCATAGAAGATGTCTGTGGTCTTCGCTGCTGCTGTCCCTGTGCCCAGCGAGGTCCAGTATTCATTGGCTCCCACAGTGGGTTCATCAGTTTGCCACAGTACCGTTCCGTCGCCG
>JAGLDB010000041.1 GCA_023145935.1 Candidatus Sabulitectum sp.
GACCTGGAGAATGTTGCTAGTATTCCCAAGAGCTACGATTACATTGCCGGTTTGAAGAACCGCATTAATTCTGCAACCAATGTGGTTGTTATCGGCGGAGGATTCATCGGTGCCGAAGTGGCCGAGCAGATTGCGAAGATACCAGGAAAATTCGTAACAATCGTTGAAATGGCCGAGCACTGTCTGGGCCAGGCATTTTCTCCTGATTTCGCTGTACTTGCCGATGAGAATCTGGCCAAAGTAGGCGTAAATGTTCTCACAGGCAGCACCGTTGAGGAACTCCTTGGGGATAACGGAAAAGTACATTCGGTAAAACTGCAAAGCGGAAAGGTGATAAAGGCCGACATGGTTATTTCCGCAATCGGTTACAGGCCCAACACCGACCTTGCAAAAGCAGCGGGATTACAGCTTACCAGCAACGACACTATAAGAGTAGACAGATTCATGCGCACCAGTACTGAAAATATCTATGCTGTTGGTGACTGTTCTCAGACTATTGGTTTCATAACCGGCAGAACAGATCACATCATGCTGGCGTCCACTGCAACTGCAGAGGCAAGAGTTCTGGGATACAATCTTTGCAAAATTGGCATTCTAAGAACATTTTCGGGCACTCTTTCAGTATTCTCCACAGTACTGAACGGGTACGCATTTGCTTCAGCTGGAGCAATCGAACAATCTGCTGAAAAAGCAGATGTTGACTATGTCACCGGCAGCTTCTCAGATATGGACATGCATCCGGGCACTCTTCCGGGAGCCAAAGAAATCCGCATCAAGATCATTGTTTCCCCTCTGAATGGCGAGATCATCGGAGGAGAGATCTATGGTGGAAGATCCATAGGAGAAATGATAAACATCATTGCTCTGGCAATCCAAAAGTACATCACCGTTTACGAAATGGTTTCCTTCCAGGTGGGAACCCATCCTCTTCTTACAACAGCACCAACCAAGTACTCGCTTATCAAAGCCTGTGAGGACGCAATTTCCAAGATAAACAACAGACAAAAATAGTTACTGCCTTATCAAAGGGGGAGCCTGGCGGCTCCCCCTCTGAATATCAGCTTAAATAGCTAATCGAAGCTGCAATCTAAGTGCAGTATCTGTCTTTTCATTTCCTTCCACAGGTGGCTGATTGTAGTGGATGATGTCGTAACCCAGAACAAAAGAGAGACTTCCAGTAATAGAAGAACTGGCCTCAAGTGAGCTCTCAATAAAATAATTCTCTGAATCCTGGAAATCACCGTCAAACCTGACTGATTCCGTCAATTTCCACGAATCTGAGATATCCCAGTTGAGGTTAAGCCCACTGTACCAGATGGATGTTTCAAGTGTAGAATCCGCTGTGTTCTCTCTGGTAAGAAAACCGGCACCGGCATCCATAGCGATACGGAAAGCATCTCTGTTGATAAATGATCGACCCAGACCAGCCGAGCCACCATACTCCCGGCTTATTCCAGCAAACTCGTCCTGTGTCCAGTACCCACGGGCAGTTGTGAAATTGTTATCCGTAATGTCGTAATGAAGGGTACCTGCTGTAAGATATTTCTCTCTGTAAGTCTCATCGTCCTGGCTTCCATAAGAAGCAGTTGCTTCCAGCCCGGCAACAAATACCGGTCCTGCAATCTCTCTTGAGAACTCCAGACCTGCATCAATCTGCTTTGACTCGATGTTTCCCGATGTGAACAAGCTGCCGAGACTGACAGTGCCAGTCCATGGAGAACTGCTATCCTCCTGAGCTATTGCCAGTGCGGTAAAAAGCAGAACGATCATAAAAAATCTCATAGTTTTCCTTTCATAGCTTCTTCCACAGGGGAAATCCCCTTGTGATGCAATCACAAGATTCTCATGCCTTCATTATGAACACTCAGTTAATTACAACCACTTTACTCACAGCAGTGGCTGATCCAGCCTCCAGTCTAACAAAATAAATTCCCGGTTGAACCCTGCAAGAACTGTTTTCAGTATTCCAGACAACTGTACACGCCCCTGTAAGGTTCTGGCTCCAGACAACCCTTCCGGAAATATCAAGAATTGAAACTGTTCCTTCGGGACTTGCAAAAGCCGTGACAAAAGACACAGATGCTCCAGCAGTTACAGGATTCGGATATGGGTTGGATAATGCAATTGTACCGGGTAAAACAAACACCTCTGCAGGTTCATCTATCCCGGAGGATCCGTCCAGCGGTATCAGTGTTGGATCATGAAAACCGTGCCAGTCGAGAATACAGTACAGTTCTCTATCGTAGCCGCCGGTCCACAGTGGTACTCTTCTGTCTTTTGATGTGGCAAAAGCCTCACCGATAAGAGAATTACCGTTCTCGTAAACCTCTTCTGTCAAATAGACGCACATCCATTCACTTACACCCATTTCTGGAAGATTACCCTCCCAGCCATAACTGGTATTAAACATTACTGAAGCAGCTCCACCTCCTGCATTGTGCAAAAGAGCTTCTGCACAGCACTCTCCAGCGTGGAAAGCCCCTGGCATACAGGCAATGCTGTGATGAATACCGGCTTTATCCCCATTTGTAAGGCCCTGGGCAATAGAATTAGTCATCATGGATGAAGGCGAGCCCTGCCAGTAAATACCTCCCGTACTTCCGTGGCCTGCATAGTGAACCCAGTTTGTTCCACTGTTGATAATGTCTATGGGAGTGGTAAATCCATCAAGGAACTTTGCTGTCTCGTATGCCTTGTTCACAGTCCAGGAGGAGGGAAGGTTTATGGCAATTGAATCACAGACCTTTGCACCGGTATACCCCGAGAACAAACCTGCTCCGCAGAGCATTGCAGTTGTCTGCCAGTCTCCGGAAGGAGGAGCGTTTTCGTACATCATGGTTCTTTCAACAAAAAGAGCAGCTTCGTCTGCAGTATTGAACAGCGCTCTTCCAACGGATACATCCGAATAGAGGTCAAGCTCATCATTGGTTTGGCCGTAAATGTGATCCCCGTTTGCATCCCATGTTCCATCCAGGTCACTGAAGTAAAGATCAACAGGCACATTATCTGTATAACCCTCACAGGATAAATTTATCATCCGCACGGGAATAACATCTTGATCTCCTGCAAGAAGCACATGCTGAATTCCATCGGAAGTGTATCTGGCAATAATGTAATTCCTGAGTTTTTCTGCATCATCGTACCCGGGCGTACCCAGAAGAATATCAGAAATATCAACCAGTTCAGTACTGATTCCCTGGGAATTCTTAAATGACACAAAAGTGGAAAATGAATCAGAATAATCGCTGGCAGTGATCACCAGGTAATCAACTGTGTCGAAACCAGCCGGTAAGCATACTGGACTGTAACAAGAAATATCCTGAGGATTGTTAATCCATCCCCTGAGCTGTTCCCCTGCACTTTCTATCTGATCCGAAAAAGCGGTACGGGTGGATCCATCGCTCCAGGTTAGTGTTATCTCGGCCGATACAGTGAATTCAAGTTGTCTGGAAACCGGGTTATACCTGTATGGGTAATAAAAGAAACTAACAATGGAATACCCGGATTTGCTGCCGATCCTCAGATTCTGAACTCTATCAGCTGGCCAGAATTCATTGACTCCATAGATTGAATGATCCTCGTTAATGACCTGAGGAGAAGAGGCAACAGCGCTGAATGGTCTTGGAACAGCAACTGGCTGGATAATACCGGATACTGCAAGAGTTCTTTCGCCTGAAGTCGTTACTGAAAGAGAAACATTCTGGGCACCGGCAGGTACAACAAGAGAAACAACCCTCACAGGAAGAATGGGTTCTCCAGGCGATCCCGCCGACTCACAGTTTGACAACTGAATTCTGGAATACCCCAAGTGATTGAATTCAGTCATCACATCATCCTGAAAATCAACGATATATGTGAGCTGTCCTGCAAAAGAAGAAAGACAGCCCAACAGTAGCGCAGCAATAGTTCTTTTCATGGAACTCCATTCATATTCAGCATGCCGGGTGGGGTTAAGCTAACTAATTCACTCAGAAGGTCTTGAGTCCGAGAGAAATTCTGTTAAAACACCGCCCTCATTACGGGCAAACAATTCTTTTACCGAGTCACTCTGAAGGGTTACAAGTGTAAAAACGCCTAGAACGGTTCCAAGCGGCAGAAATATACAGAGAACACCAGCCCCGAACAGACAAACCTGATATCTTGTTTGAGTTTCAAGGTTTTTTCCTGCAAGAAAGACAAGCACAGCCATGCCCCAGCCCACTAGAATTATCAGGCCAATTACTACAGAAAGTGCCGCGCCAACGATTCCCAGAACAGGCACATTCTCTGTAACTCCCCCTACTGTCATGGTTATGCCCATAGCCAGATGTACAAGCGGTATGCAGAAGATCAAAGCAATGATTCCTGCCAGAATGTAATGAAAGATTGAAAGTATATGAAGTGTATCCTTGTCCGCTGTACTCATGAACTCTCCTGCCTGGTTTCTTACTATTATCCCGTCAAGGAAAAACTGTCGCATTCTGCTCGCTCTTTCAAGCCCCAGTGGCGTTACTGGTTTAATTACATAACGGTACTATGCGCATAAACCAGTGCCTTGCTGAAAAGCAGCAGATCCAGCAACCAAGTGCGTCCCGGGCGCCAGCACGGAACTCAAAATAGCAACGCATTATACCGACACAAATTCCATGACAAGGTACTACGGTTTCCCTGTCTAAACTAACAGTTTCCATTCCGGTTTACAATTCAACCGGATATCTTCCAATTCGATCTACCGGTTTCTGAAATTCATACTCTTCTCAGGTGTGATTGATAAAGATAAAAGAATCCAGTATTATCTGTCTGGGTGGTTCGATATCTTGTTTTAAGAGAAAGCGGGTTCTGTCTTGTCACTTCTGATCCTGGCCGGTGAAGCATTTCTGGTCTATATGTTTGTGCTGTGGACTCATTCCCTGCGCAAACGCTTCGGTCTCACCTACTTCTATGCTCTACTCGGCAGTATTACTGTAATAATGTCCTGGGTAACCGATGCTGGAGCAGCTACTGAAGTGTTTGGTGTAACCTTTATGGTGGGTTCTACGGTATTCTACACTTCCCTTCTGCTTGGTATTTTTGTGGTCTATGTTTTTGACGGTCCTAATGCAGCCAGAACTGCCATTTTCACCGTTGCTGGAGTATCTATAATGGTTCCTCTGGTAGCTGCATTACTGCATTTTCAAAACGGGTTTGCCGGATCAGAGCAACTGTTAAGTGTCCCTGTTCCAAGTCTGCGAATTAACACAGCATCCGTTATTGCCACAATCCTTGATCTTGTTTTTCTGGCAGTAGTGTGGGAATTCCTCGGTAAGCCGCATTTTCGAGTAAAACTCTGGACAAGAGCCTTTGTTACACTGCTTGGTGTAATGTGGCTGGATGTTCTACTGTTCAGCACAGGCGCTTTTCTTGGAACTCCATGGTATCTCAGTATTATGCAGGGAACCATGATAAGCAGATTAGTAATATCAATATTTGCGTTCCCTCTGCTCTACCTTTACATCTCATGGCAGAACAAACAGTCAGAAATAGCGATCACCAATCGCCCTGTTCTGTCAATTCTCCGGGAAGTAGCAGATGTGAGGAAACAACTCAGTTCCGCTCAAGAAGAAATAGATTACAGGAAGAGAAATGAGCAGGAAAAGGAAGCTCTTATTGCTGAACTGAGAATTACCCTGAACAAGGTCAAGAAGCTGGAAAACCTTCTTCCCGTGTGTGCAAGTTGCAGGCGTATCCGCATTAAATCCGAAAAGGGAGAAAAGGAGGACAGCTGGATATCAATGGAAAAGTACATACTCCAGGAAACTTCTACAGAACTGAGCCATGGGATCTGTCCTGAATGCGCTAAAGTTATCTATCCCGATCTATCACAGGAATCAGAGAAAAACTAACTCTCCTGTACAGGTTCCACCGGCAGTTCTTCAGTACCTTGAGCAGCGTTACTGTTAAACATGGCTTTTACAGATTCATCCTGGAGAGTGACCAGTGTAAAAACTCCAAGAATCGTACCGAGTGGCATAAATATGCAAAGCACACCTGCACCGATCATGCAGAATTGATACTTCGTCTGTCTGTCAAGATTCTTGCCTGCAAGAAAAACAAAATACGCCAGCCCCCACCCCAGCAGAATTATGAAGCTTGCAATAAGGGTGAAAAAGACTCCCGCTACCCCAATAACAGGCTCTTCACTCGCAATTGCTCCTGCTGTCAACGAAAGACCAATAGTCAGATGAATCAGAGGTATACATGCAACCAGAGCAATAAGCCCCGCAATTACATAATGAAAAATGGCAAGCATATGGAGAGTATCTTTTTCTGACGCACTCATGGTTCTCCCTTCGGTGTATGCATAATACTAATTCTTTTGCGTTTTCTTTCCAAATTCGCATCATTTGTTTCATCTGTGAATTCAGCCCATATTGCTCATACGAAGGAGACATCATGAAAGAATGGTTGAAGAACAGAGAATTGATGAAGTCCCATTTTGATTCTAAGAGTTTCGCTGATGAAGAGTCGGATCAAAATATGGGAGTGAAGCCACCAGCAGTTGAGATCGAAACTCCGGATAATGCAAAAGTCATTCCTCTTCCTGAGCCAGGTCTAGTACCGGCAAAATCAGACATATCCAGGTGCATTCTGGAGAGAAGAAGCAGAAGGAAATACACTGATGAGGTAATCTCTATTGAGGAACTATCCTACATGCTGTGGGCTACTCAAGGGGTCAAGAAAGCAATCCCAGCATACGGAAACACAGGAACAGTTACCATTCGCACTGTCCCTTCTGCCGGCGCAAGACACCCCTTTGCGACCTACCTTGCTGTTAATAATGTCACCGGGATCGAACAGGGGATCTACCGATACTCCAGCCTGAATCACAATCTAGTATTCCTTTTCAATGTGACTGAAGTTCAGGATAAACTCACGAAAGCTGCTGTTGGTCAAAGCTTCGTGGGCAGTGCTCCTGTAGTGTTCTTCTGGGCCTGCAAACCCTACCTGGGTGAGTGGAGGTACAAAGGTGAATCACACAAAGCAATGCTTCTTGACGCAGGTCATGTGTGTCAGAATTTGTATCTTGCAGCAGAGAGCATGAACCTGGGTACTGTGGCAATTGCGGCTTACTCGCAGGAAAGGGTTGATGACCTGTTGAAACTGGACGGGAAGGATGAGTTTGTAGTGTATCTTGCCCCGGTAGGAAGAATAGAGAATAGCTGAATAAACCAACTCAGTGCAGCTCCAAGAATGACTCATTGCAATTCTTTGCATAGGGCTGATTTAACCGGGTAGTTTTTTTCGTTTCGCTATCGTATACTCAACATTCGCTGTTGCAGGATAACTTATTGATGTGAAGTGATTTATGACATTTTATTACGGGAATACAGTTTCCTGAAACTGTTTAATGGAGTTTAATTGAGTAGTTCGAATGCAGAAACAGCTCCTAAATTTGGCACTTTTCTCGGGGTGTTCACTCCCAGCGTTTTAACTATCCTTGGTCTTGTTCTTTACCTCAGGATTGGATGGGTAGTTGGAAACCTGGGGCTGCCTCAGACCATTCTGATCGTGCTGATAGCAAGCACCATTACATTCATCACAGGGCTGAGTGCTTCTGCAATAGCCACGAATATCAGGATTGGTGTTGGTGGTGAATACTACATGATCTCGCACAGCCTAGGGCTTGAATTCGGTGGGGCTATCGGCATTCCACTCTACCTTTGCAGAACCTTGAGCTTAACCTTTTACAGCTTTGGGCTTGCTGAGGGAGTTCAGCTTATGATGACCAGGTGGATGGGCCCAATGCCTGAATACACCGTCCCTCTCGTTGCAGCGACCATCATAGTTGTTGTTACCGCCCTCTCCGGGAAAAGTGCTTCACTGGCACTTAAGCTTCAGATACCAATAATGATCGCGGTAGTTGTATCAATTGCTGCTTTGATTATCGGTGCTGTTTCCACCGGTTTCAGAGCACCTGAAATGGTGTCCACATACAGAACGGCTCCTCAAGGATTCTGGTATGTCTTTGCAATATTCTTCCCGGCTGTTACTGGTTTCACCGCAGGAATCGGAATGAGCGGTGACCTGAAGAATCCCAGCAAAAGTATTCCCCGAGGAACACTTCTTGCAGTTCTGACTGGAGCAATAATCTATGTTGTTGTTCCCATCATTTTTTCAGTCACCAACTCTGTAAGTTTTGAAGAGCTTGCAAAGCCCGGAATGAACGCCTGGACCGCAACGGCTTTCCTGGGAAGCATTCTTATCTTTGCAGGCATGTGGGGAGCAATTCTTTCATCAGCCTTCGGTAGCATTCTTACCGGCCCCAGAGTTCTGCAGGCGCTCTCTGAGGACGGTCTTGCTCCGCAGTTTCTTTCTCGTCTTTCTAAAAATGGACAACCGGCAATAGCCACCTGGATAACAGGAATTATCGCTCTTACTGCTGTTCTTCTGGGTTCGCTGAATGCTGTAGCACAATTTGTTACCATACTCTTTCTTTCCCTTTATGTTGTTATAAATTTCAGCGCTGCAATCGAGAAGCTGGTCCGCGATCCTTCTTACAGACCCACCATAAATGTTCCATGGTATGTATCAATACTGGGTTCCCTGGGAGCAATATTTGTGATGCTCCTGCTCAATCCTTTTGCCTGTATTGCGGCAATAATTATTGAAGTTATCATCTACATCATACTTCGCAGGAAATCCCTTGGTAAAAGGTGGGGTGATGTAAGAGCAGGATTCTGGTTCGCCCTTACGAGACATGCCCTGATTAAGCTTGAGGGGCACAGTATCGATCCTCGGAACTGGCGACCAAACATTACCGTTTTCACAGAAGAGATCGAAGAAGAGATCAATATGGTTTACCTGGCAACTTGTTTCAATCAGAAGATGGGCGTCGTAAATGTCTGCCGGATTATAGAAGGAAGACTCAGCAGACAAGACATTGACATCAGGGAAAAGGAATCATCAATGCGAGAAACGCTTTTTGATCACAGCCTTGCGGCATTCTGCAAGGTAAGTGTTTCACCTGATTTTATTCAGGGTGCAATTGATGTGGCTCAGATAAATGGTGTAGGGCATATGCGTTCCAATACAGTGATGTTCGGATGGCCCAATGACGATGTCAAACTTGATCTGATGCTTATGATAATGCGTACAATATCCACCATCGGGAGAAGCACGATAATCACAAAACTGACCAATTTGAAAAAGAAGGGTTTATACAGACAGATAGATATCTGGTGGGGTGGAATGGAAAACAATGGAGACCTGATGCTTCTTCTAGCTCACCTGCTGCGCATGAACCCGATGTGGAGGAAAGCTAAAATTGTGCTGAGGTCCATAGTGAAAGATCAGGCCGAGAAGGCTGAAGTGGAGAAGTGTCTCTCCCACACTATCAGATCTGTAAGGATAAAAGCAGAAGCAGAGGTTATTGTAAACAGCGCCCAGGCATCCATAGCAGAAGTTATTAGAAGTCACAGCAGTCAGACAGATATCACCTTCATGGGATTGATGATACCTGAAAGCGGACATGAGCATGAATACAGCAAGAAACTCATAGAGCTTTCAGAAGGGCTGCAGTCGGTTGTTTTTGTAAGAAATGCCAGTGAATTCTCCGGCAAACTGCTGTAAGATAGTTTCTTTCACTGATATCCATTTACACAATTGTTAAACAAGTTACAAAAATGCGCTGTATCACTATTTTCAGTTCAACAAGTACAGCTTCTGGTAGCCTTCCAGCGGATCCAGTTCCCAGGCCAATATACCATGAGGTGTGATTTTAGTTTCCCAGCTCCAGCCATCAGCAGGAAATATCGCATGACGAAGAAGATTACCATGAAAATCGTAGATATCAAAGAACGGTTCATTGCGAGTTCCACGCCTTACCCACAGGGTCTCATCCGGCCCGAATCCAACTTCATCTATGGCGTTTTCATAAACTGAAGGTCTTAGAACCCATGAGGGTGAACCTCCTCGTCGCTGCATGTCACTGTTCATGTAAATCGATTCGCTGGCAATTTCTTCAGTCGATTTTTCAACAGGAGTGATGTCCCTTGTAAAATTGAGTATTTCAGCACCGGTAGAATCCCAACCTATAACCCTGTACTCACAAGAATCAAATTGACCGAAGTATACTCTACCATTTCCATCTCCACAGGTGCTGAGCAGGTGATGCGAGCAGAAATTGAGAGGCACTGAAGGATCTCGATCCCATTCACTGCTGGAAATCTCAATCGAATCTTTCCATAGCAGAGTTTCCCATTCAGGTTCTCCCCAGTTGTAAATTGCAACAGTGTGCCACATGGCGTCTGTGGCAGGATTTTCATGGTATCTGCATACAACAAGCTTATTATTAGTCAGCGGAGAAACATGATACGGAGAATTATTCGGCCAGAGGCTGATCTCCTCAACAAACTCAAGCGATTGGTTGAACACAACATACCCCCTCTTGAATGGAGCATTAATTACCACCCTGCCATCAGCCATGATAGACAAACCTCGCGGACGCAGAAGCTCACCGGGACCAGACCCCCTTCGCGTCAACAGTTGGATGTAATTACCCTGAATATCGTAAACCTTCACACTTGCATCTATTTCATCCAGAACGAAAACCCTGCCATGGTCATCAATATCAGCGGCAACGATGGACCAGAAGGTATTGGTGGAATCGCCTATTTCTTCACCTATCTCAAAAACAACCTGAAGTGTATCCACTGGAAGAAAGAACTGATCTGTTTTGGATGATTCAATATCTTCTCCCCCGCAACCGGCTATCAGTATCAGCAGTACAGCAGAATTAAAACAAAAAACAACAGGTGAATTCATCTTCCTCTATTCATAAAAAGTCCTCTGTATATGCAGTTCATTCAGTTGTGTGATAACAATCGATGAATTCTCTCGGTGATTGAATCTCAATATCGATGTACTTTCTTACATCCTTCAGATGTCTATCTCCTGACACAATGGTTTTGCAGTTCAGTGCTACAGCACATTCCAGAAACTTGTTATCGTCAGGATCATCCAAAACAATTTCAAGATGAGGTATACTGGCAGTGTAAACAAAGTTGTAGCCCTCTGCGAACAGCCTGGTTAAATTCTCGAATTCCTTCTGGTTCTTCAAGCCTAATCTGCTCAGCACCTCCAGATACTCCTCTACGATTTCCTGTGAAAGGCAAATTGTGATCTCACCAGTTTTCCATAAGTCAATTATCTCCCTGGGAACACCACCAGAGAACGAAGAGACAAACACGTTTGTATCCAGAACAACCCTACGCATTCCGCCACCGTACCTGCTTGATCGCTTCAGAAATGTCGACCTCTGATACATCAGCTTCGGACAGATTGTTTCCGATCCTCTCCCAGAGATTATCGATATATGCACTCATGTTTCGTTCCATTGTGTATCTCTCCAACAACTCCCTGACCAGTTCACTGAGGTTCTTTCCCTCAGCCTTTGCCAACTGGCTTACCTTGTTCTTCAAGCCTTGATCAACCCTGATAATCATCTGCGTTGTCACTTTTCACCTCTCATAATCCACAACCAGCTCTGCTATACGCAATATGCAATACTTGTGTATACAAGTTATACGTTTATCCAGTTAATGTCAATCCGCAGAAAAGCAGAAAGTGCCACTTCCTGGGTTAACCTCTCTGACTCTTAATGATCTGTTGAATACAGAAATTGGAAACAAAAGAAAGCATCCAGCAGATCTGATAGAATCCCAGACCCGTATGGATGCAATCTATCGTCTTCAAGATTCAAGTATAAAATCGTTGAAGGATCCACTCATTCTGAAATCAGTTTGTTTGTGTATTGAAACAATCTGAAAGTTTTACCTGTTCGCCTCATTCCAATAATGACCGAGGCCATGCCAGCCACTGGATATATACCCAATATGCGAGGTCTGATCCGGAATATGTCGAAACAACGAATCTGCTACGAATTGTTTAAAGTGAATCACAATATTCCCTTTCTGCAAGGAAACATTACCCGAATTGTATACTTCTGTTAAGGGAATATGTGGAAGTAAATATCACTCTGTGAATCTCCAAAACAATTTGCTATTTAATCTGCCGAAACAGTCTTGGAAGTTGCTCCACCAGATACAACGGCAAGGAGAGTAAATCACATTCAACCTGCACGGTTGCACCGGCTTGAGCAAGCCCATGACTTATGTGCTGCAGAGATGGCGGGTTAAGATCGAAACGCACTGCCCTGGTGCCTTTCTTCTGTGAAACAAATTGAAGAAGGGATTTTAATGATCCGCTTTTCCCGGCCTTCACTTCAACCGGCACTATTGACTGGTCAAGCTGAATCAGGAAATCAACCTCTGCATTTGCCCCTCTTCCCTCTCGCAACCAGTATGTAAGTGATTTGAAACCGGATGCTCTACCCATGCTGCAAAGATGCTGGGCAATAAACTGTTCCGCGATTTTTCCTTTATTTATAAACGAAACAGTCTGTAGCTCTTCCAGCGACATTCTGGTAACTCCGCACATGTAATTAACTAAACCACAATCCAGAAAGTAGGGCTTGAATATGCGTTCATTTATTGTGGCTCCCAAAGGCAATCCCGCCCCATCTGTGTGGTATGCTTTCACTATCAATTGAGCTTTCACCAGTAACTCAAGCGCTGTACGGACATCCCGTGCCGGTGAATCAGGACTGACCCTGAAATATTTGAACTTTTCACCAATTCCACGAGGCACATACTCATAAATCCTGTGGATCATCTGCAGAGCAGACCTGCGGGAATACTTGGCAAAGTCGTCTTTGTA
>JAGLDB010000410.1 GCA_023145935.1 Candidatus Sabulitectum sp.
CGCGGCAGTGGCCCGGGAGAGATGTTGCAACCATTCTTCATGGCGGTCATGGATGATGGTTCCATAAGTTTAGATGATGCTGAACTTGGTTGGATGAGATTCGATTCAACGGGGGAGATTCTTAGTACTTCTATGTATCCTAGTCAGACACCAAGACCGTTGTTCTTCACCGCAATTGATTCTCTGAATATTGTCGGAGCGGTCAGTGAACTCAGCCGTGAGGACAATTCCTTAATAACAGATAAACGGATCTGCAGGTGGCATGCCGATTGTCTTGATTCACTGATCACAGAGTACTACAGCAGACAGTATTCAATTGAGATAGGAGATGATTACCGGCTCAATATGAATGATGTGGTAGAAATTGATTTTTTCCCCATGCTGTTCACCGCAGGCGATGGTTTTGTTTGCATTGCGCCTGAGCCACGCACTGAACCAATGCTTCTTCTTTTTTATGAAGATGGTTCAGTGATGGTTACACTGAATCTCTCTTACCCGGAAGTTGTTAGAACAGAAGATGAGATTCTGGAGCGGAAGCAGTATGTTGAGGAACTTTTTTATGCCCGATCTCGTCATAGGCATCAGGTTGACTGGGAACCGTACCCCAACCACCCCATGATAACAAATCTGGGTGTTGACAGTTTGAACCGGATCTGGGTACAGCGAGGATTTGAGCAGGATCCGACCTTTGATCTTTATGATGTATCAGGGGAACTATTGATGACAGCAGTTCTTCCAGACAGAGACGATACTGCGCACTGAAAGTTCAATATTTCCAGAAGAGGGATTCTGGCTGTTCCAGAGGACCCGGAGAGCTACTATTCGGTTTACATTATACATTTTGACCAGTGAAGTGAAACGCTTCAAAATAGGAAAAGTGAAGCAAAACGCTTGACATCGCAGATGACTTTGCAAAATTCTCGAGTTTTTCTTACACCACTATCACGGACTCTACTGATCGCGGAGCGACTTGATTTCTTTTTCATTTTATTTATTATGAGAGCTTCAGGGTTTCCGTTATTAGTTCAATATACTGACAGGTGAAAATTATTATATCGGTAGGCAGGAACAGGCCAGCGAAAATTCAGATTATGACCTTGTAACCTGGCTCGTTATCAAGGAGAGCTGATGGCAGAAGAACATCCCAGAACGGATTTCAATGCGCTTGTATCCACTATTCGACAGGTGCATAAGCATCTTGCCGCAAGAGCAAGCAGAGCGGTAAATATCAGCCTGACTCTCCGCAACTGGCTGATTGGTGCATACATTGCTGAATTTGAACTGAACGGTGAAGATCGAGCTGCTTATGGAGAGGGTTTGCTGGTGAAGCTAGCTGCAACATTAAAGGAAAAGAAGGTCAGTTCTTGTGGAAAACGTCAGCTGTATAACTATCTCCACTTCTATCAAACATATCCTGAGATTGTGCGGTTACTGCCCGCACAATTAGGGGAAGTACCCACTTCCGGTATGATTTTGCCACGTGAGAAAGTGCGGTCACTGCCC
>JAGLDB010000411.1 GCA_023145935.1 Candidatus Sabulitectum sp.
TCTTATTCCCTTGCATTAAAAATCACCTGCTCCATGGCACAAGCCCACAGACACTTCTGAAAACTACCGTAGAACCCTGAAGTATACTGCATACCGGGCAAAATGGGCATAAAGACAGTCCTCATGCTGAAATGCTATTCTCCAAATTTACCAGGAGGCGGCACAAGCCGTTTCCCCTTTTTGAAACTGATTGACTGCGTGGGGCATACTCCAATACAAGTGCCACAGGAGAAACAATCCGGAATTGTCTTCTTCCGCTTCAGTATTGCCTCCATAGCTGTTGACGGGCAGGCTTTGGAACATGCATCACAAGCAATACAGGTATCGTAGTTAACATGAATCCTGTTAATGCTTATTTTTTCAACAAGCCACCCCACAAGACCGTAGGGACATAGAAAATGGCACCATGGACGGTATACAAACAGAGAAGCGACAAGAAGCAGTGAAACTGAAACAATTCCGGTAATTCCAAGAAATCCGGGCTTGAATATCTTGAATGGATCGATAAGGTTGACAATATCAAATACCCAGAGAATTGCCGCAGTTGTCATAAATACAAAAAATGCGATCCTTATGCTGTTTGAAAGTGCAAAAGGCACTTTTACCTGGGGAAGTATTCCTCTTCTGTCCCTGGAGTCACGGTTCAACCGGAAGATCAGGTCCTGCAGTGTGCCGAACTGACAGCCCCATGCACACAGAAATTTGTTTGCAAGAAGAATACCGCCTGCAAGCATCAATACAAACGCAACCATCCGTGGAGGGAAGAACACTCTGGTCTGGCCAAACAGCACAATGGCATCTTTCACTGTGCCCATAGGGCTTGGATCTGCTCCCAGAATGATACCGAACAAAACCACCGCTCCGATCAGCAGACCCTTTCGAAGACGGGGTGTTATTTTTCCTCTTCTAAGCAACAGGAATACAGCAATGAGATACACAACCCATGATCCGAATTTCAGAGCTATTTTTATCCAGTTCTTTGATACATTTTCTGATTCAAGTGCAAGAACTTTGTTTACTTCAACTGAAAGATTCTCCATTGGAACATCTGTACTGGACAGAAGCCCCTGCATGTCCTCAGGGGTCACAAGGTTGAAGACTTCCTTCAATACTGGATTGGACAACCCGTTCGCCTCTCCAAACTCTCTGATTGTCATACTTCCCTGAATGATCAATTCAACATCTGCAGGAAGTATTTCCGGCTTTTCTCCCCAAAGGGCTACTGAAAAAGATGAAAGAGCAACAACTGCCACAACCAGCACAACGAAATACAGAACTACTCTGCCAACAGACTTCTCTGCCATTACCGACTCCTCCTGTTTAAAACCATGCTCCATAAGTTTACAAGAACTATTCTAAGCAATTACTTTATCTACCGGTATTGGACAAAGACCATTCCGCAGGCGATTCTATATATTCCTCGCTGGTCAGACTGGAATTTTCCCCATTCCAGCCTGGAACCCGGTTACTTAGAAACAGGAGACAGTTTATGGTT
>JAGLDB010000412.1 GCA_023145935.1 Candidatus Sabulitectum sp.
GAAGCAAGAATGATTCACCTGCTGCTGCGGCTTTCTGCCCGTGGAAGCACTGACCCACAGTTATTGAATATGGGAGCATGGGAGCTGGCAATCAGGGATATGTTCCTTGATGAAGCTGTTTCCCTGGCGATACAAGCTTCGGAGCTTGCACCGGAAGATTCGAATATCAGAGATACTCTTGCAGAATGTCTTTACAGGAACGGTGATATTCACGGTGCAGTTGAGCAGGCTGGTATTGCCATTGAACTGGATCCGGATAATCCATATCTCAGACAACAGCTTGAAAGGTTTGCGAACTAATGAAACCACAGGGCAGATTACAGGTTTACACAGGGAATGGCAAGGGGAAGACCACTGCTTCACTGGGGCTTGCGGTAAGGGCTGCATGCTCGGGGATGAAAGTGTTTATCGGCCAGTTCATGAAGGGGCAGGATTATTCCGAGTTGTGTCTGCCTGATAGATTTCCCGAGATCACAATGAAACAGTTTGGGACGCCGGAATTTATTCTTCCTGGAGATAAACCGACTCTCCATGATGTGAATCTTGCGGAAGAAGGGCTTGAGCTGCTCACAGCTGCAATGTTAAGCGGAGAATATGATATGGTTATAGCAGACGAGATCTGTGTTTCTGTTCACCTGGGGCTGCTTCAGGAAAAACAGGTTCTGGAACTTGCTGCTGCGAGACCGGCTACTGTAGAAGTAGTATTTACCGGCAGGTATGCCACTGATGCTATAATAAAGGTGGCAGATCTGGTAACTGAAATGATGTCAGTTAAGCACTATTACGATACAGAGAAACTCTCAGCAAGGCTGGGAATAGAGAAATGAGGGGGATGTTATGAGAAGTGTTTTTCTAATTCTTCTTATTGCTGCTTCTTTTGCAGCAGCACAGGAGATTGACCCGCCCAGAGACAGTATGGATTTCTTTTTTGGAGCCGGAGCCTGGCTGCCGGGATTGCTGAATGATGATAATCAGCTGGAAGTCGGCTCAGTTTTTATGGGTGGTATTGAAACTCCCATGGCTCAGGGAGACCAGTTCCGCCTTTCTATCGGTGGTGGTATGTGCAATTCAGACAGAGAGCACTTTAGTGGAATAACCTCCATTATGCTTAATCTGAGTTACAGAGATTACCCGTTCTACAGGCCTTACGCCGGGGCTCGCGGCCTGGAACCTTTTGTTGGCTTCACCGCTGGTGGAATCGTGGTATGGGATTCTGTTGAAGAAACGGTTTCCAGCAGTGAAGAATCATCCAGCACAGGTGGAGCAATGATAGGTTTCGAGCTTGGTGCCCGGATGAAGATAAACGAAGGTACATTTTTCGACATTACCCTGGGTGGTGACTGGGTTCCCATCGGTGGCGATGTTGCCGGAGAAGAGGATCTTTCAGGGATAAGAATTCAGGGCAGCCTGGTTTTTTAAACGCTCTCAGATGTTAAGGGGATCCGGGAAGAACCGGGTCCCTTTCCTTTTCAAGAACAGACGCACCAAG
>JAGLDB010000413.1 GCA_023145935.1 Candidatus Sabulitectum sp.
GCTCTACCTACTGAGCTATCTCGGCACCGGAGGCAGTAATTTAAGCGGTTTCCGGCAATCGGTCAACCCCTTAAACAGAAGCGGATACACAATAACTAATTAGCTGCTTTTACCTGAAACTTCTTCAAAAAACTCAGGCCCAACACCGCAAACGGGACAGATCAAGTCCGCTGGAAGATCTTCGGAAGACGGAGCCTTCCCGGAATCATCCGATGGCTTGTTAACTGACTTTGCATCATACACATAGCCGCATGCCTGACATTCCCATACCATTATTACACCTCAGTCTCTGTCTGTAAAAGAACGAAGGGTCTCTCCACACCAGCTCTCAACCTTGTTGTGGTAAACATAACGCAGTTCCTGCCGGCATTGCCCGCAAAGGAATCAAACAAAGACTTATCCATGGATACATTGCCTATGCCGTGAAGAAGAATCAATGAAAGAGGAAGATCCTCAGAGCCTGTAAGTATCACTCCCGGTTCTTCCCCCAGGAATTCAACCAGATCACCACCTTCCATGGAAGGAGCGATTATGCCTGCAACTCCTGCTTCAACCGCCTTTGCAAGACAAGATGAAGAAAGAGGTTTGTCAATAAGAACAACAGCACCCTTTTCCAGAGAGCGGACTTTTAGTCTGCCCCACCGCAGCTTGCCGAACCCTGCAATTCCGGGAACTACAAGACCCCTAGATCTTATTACGGCAGACATCACTGGGTCAACATCAGTAACCACTCCTCGCATGGGTGACTGTATATCCACCGGTTCAAGAATGTACTGAATGGTTACTATGCCTGTTTTCCTGTCTATTTCAAGTACTGTACCAGTTCCAGGTGATTCAATCCTTTTAAACCCGTCGCCTATGGCAATTGTCTGAGAGTGTTCAACAAAATCCCCCTGGTGTACTTTCATATAGGAGGTGATCCTTTTGGGTTTCACTCCAATCAATCTGGCCACATTCACATAGTGGGGTTTGCCGTCATAATCCTGTATTTCTCTTAGAATTATCATTCCAGGAGAAACAATAGAGTGAACAATTCCACGAACAGGGCTTCGCATTGAACTCCTGAATCCAGTGATGCTGTTACCCATGGCAAGGGCGAAAACTTCACTGTTCAATTTGACTTTATCCCCAACCTTTACCTTGATCCCACCCATAACTATCTCATCGGATATATCATGATTGTCGTACCCCACATGCCCTCGGACATCAACAAAGTAAACTCTTGGCGGCACCAGTCTGTTGGTTCCAAGAACATCACCGGGTACTACTGGATCATCCTTCTTAACCAGCATCTCTCCGGCAAAAGCAAGGCTGAATTCCCTGATTATCTCTCTCTCCGTGATTTCCCGGGCAGGATAAGAAGGCAGGGCAGGTTGTTCATTGAATTCCGCCGGTTCCTCCAGAAAGTCCATGGGAAGAAGCTCATCTCCAAAACGACAGTCAATAAGCAGCGGTACATCTTCATCAGGCAGAACAACCCCTGGAATA
>JAGLDB010000414.1 GCA_023145935.1 Candidatus Sabulitectum sp.
AATCCCGCAAACTCTCCCAGCGACAAACCACCCATACTTAGCCCTGGGGTTGCCTGTTCTTCAGGCGGAAGTATTACAGTAGTAACTGTGTATCCCTTAGGGATAATGTAAGTTATAGCAATTGTGATTCCCATGACAATAGCAAGTACTCGAGCAATTAGTTTTCTGTTCTTTAGAAGAATATACATTACGTTGTTAGGTGATTCACTCATCATTCCCCTTAATTACTGAAAATACTCTGGTAAGCAATAACCACAGTAGCAACCCCGGTAAGAATTACCAGGTACTCCTCCCAGAATTTCACAGAAACTCTGGGAACCTCTATTGTTGCTCCAGGTGGTACTATGTCTGTTAATTCAATATTGATTCTTTCACCATCAAAGAGAGTTGCCTTTAACGAGCCACGCCTGGCTACTGAATTAAAGCCACCTGCAAGCCCGATATAATAGTTTACATTCATTCCAGGAGAGTAAGGAATTGGAGCGCCGGCAACAACCTCTCCTGTGACATTTACAGTAAATGTTGCAGAGGGCACCACTACTATGTCTCCTGGTAGAAGTCTCACCGATGTGTGGTGACCCTGCATGGCAAACGGCAGGTATTCAGGAATTGAATCAGCATTGATGCGATGGACATAACAGTTGTTCAGATCAGCAACCCCTGAAGTTCCACCTACCCTGATAACAGCATCTCTTGCATTTTCTCCTGGGATAAATTCTATCATTTTGCGATTAGCTGGTGAAGTTCCGTTCTCGATGTCGCTGCAGAAAGGGTAAATAGCACCTTCTACCAGAATAGTTGAAACAAGGGTCTGTACATGTATTCTTGTGTTTCGCTGCATCAGCGGATTCGAGCTAATATCACCGTGATAAAAGAAATCATTAAGATTATAGTTAGTTGAATCGCCATCGAGAGAGATAAGAATAATGCTTGACGGAGATCCGGAAGAAGAAAGGCCGCCGGCTAGTTCCAGGGTTTCCGTGAGTCTGGAGAGGCCGTTTACTGTTACAATGCCTGGTCTGCCCACTTGTCCGGTGACCGGAATCTGGAAACTTGCTGATCTGGTAAGACCCACGCTGACTATCATTCCCCTGTAGGTTCTTGATACGAGTTCGGCAATGGTGGTTTGAAGTGTTTGCAGAGTCATGCCGTTAGTGTCCACTGAAGGCAGGGCTGGGATGTTAAGAATCCCGTTCAGACCAACAGGAATAAACGCAGTAGAAACAGCATCATTTGATGTAGAGAAAGGAATTCCACCAGGAAAAGAAATCCAGATTTGATCACCCGGATTAACAAGGTATTCCTCTGGGTTGAAGTAATCAGCAGGTGTAATTGCTGCTACACTATAGAGAAAATCAGCATTGTCTTCCCTGTCGGTTTCCGGAACAACAGCAAGAAGAAAAAAAGCAAAGCACATAGACAGTATCAAAAGCAGCCTCCTTGTATAGCGAATCTACCTTGCGCTGTGATCCCATACAGCAGCAGTCT
>JAGLDB010000415.1 GCA_023145935.1 Candidatus Sabulitectum sp.
CTGGAATACCGGCGAACTGAAAAATGATCCTCGCCGCCAAGTCGTACGGGTCTTTCGCCAGTCAATGCTTCACCAGCTGCTATGAAATCATCAAAGACATTCTGCTTGTTCCCCAGCATTCCGGCCTTATGCCAGTTCTCGCCATATTCACCGCCGCCACGCAGGTTGGCAACGGCGTAAATACCTCCCTGCTCCAGCCAGAACACAGTGGAGGCAGAGAAGAACGGCTGATTTGATGAGCCGAATCCTCCGTACCCTGTAAGGATCAACGGGTTGCAGCCATTCAGCTCAATATCCCGATGGCGCACTATGAACATGGGCACAACCGTATCATCGAAACTCTCAAAAAACACCTGTTCGGTCATATACGCGTCGGTGTTGATCTTCAGATTGGTTTCTATGAATTTCGTTAGTGAATTCTGGTTTACATCATATTGATAGGTCTCACCAGGTTGAAAAGCGGAGGAGTAGTAGACAAACACAGCATCTACCTCGTCTTCACCATAGGGCAGAGAGCCGTTACCAATGCCGGGATATTCAAGCTCTCCGATTATCTTTCCATCCAGAGAATGAATATAGGTATGGGTTCTTACATCGATTGACTGCTTAACAAACATCCTGTCGCCCATCAGACGGATCCCTAAAAGCACATTGCCACCCTCTGGCACTAGTGTTTCCCATTTGTTTAAAAGGGGAACTGAGCCGTCCAGATTAACCCTGCATACCCTGTAGTTTGGTGCCTGGTTGCTTGTTCTTATGTAGAGTACACCTCTGTGGATGTCGGCGAAGAACCGATCGGGATTGTTGCCTGTTAAAGAGTCAAACCTGATCTCATCAGCAGAAAGATCAGCGTAGAAAAGTTCATTTACTGTAAGACCATGCTTTACACTGATAACAGCGTGTAGCCCATCACGGGAAACAGCGGAAACTTCCGGTAGATCCGTTTCGGTAAGCCCGTGTCCAAAGATCATTTCATCCTGCCGCCAGTCTGTTCCCAGCTTGTGCAGAAAAACCTTCATACCGTTCTTTGAAAGATTGTCCGGGTCGGTAGAGCGAGAGTAGATGAACCCGCTGTTGTCCGGCAGCCACTCTATCCCGGTGTAAACAAGTTTCGGGATCTCATCAAGTATTTCACCTGTTTCAATATTCATGATGTAGAGATGTGTCCAGTCACTTCCATCTTTTGACAGGCGGTATGCAAGAAGTTTGCCATCCCGCGTTGGCGCATATGAACCAAGACTTACATTACTCTTTGTGCTGAAATCATCTATGTTGATAAGAATCTGCTCTTCACCATTTGGCCAGGACCGCATATACAGCGAGGCGTGTTTTTCGCCGCGTTTAATACTGGTGTAAAAAATCCGAGAGAGGCTTGCAATTGGAAAGCCTGTTCTATCGTAGTTGAACAATTCATCAAATCGTTTCGAGAAAGCTTCACGCCTTGGGTCATCCAGAAAAAGATCGTCAACAAGTTTGTT
>JAGLDB010000416.1 GCA_023145935.1 Candidatus Sabulitectum sp.
AGAACATGATCGTATTGTCACTGATCGCTGTTCTGGCAGCCTCCTGGAGCGGTACATTCAGCTTTGATCCTCCCAGTTTTGGCATAAGCGGAATTCCAGCTGTTGAAGGCACGGTAAATCTGAATGAACCGGGAGTTCCAATGTATCCGGTGAAAACAATATTCATACCGGTTCCGCATGGTGCTGAACCGGTTCTCAGCTATACTGAAGTTTCTTCAACCGCCTCCGTTGACAGAATCGCTATCCCCAGAGCCGGGGTGCTGGTGGGAACCGGACTTGATTCCCGGGAAGTTCCAACCACCCCGGTTGACCGTACAGTTCACACGGTGGAATTTGAAGGAGTTTTCCCGCTGGCTGGTGCCCAGGTGGCTGTGGTTAATATTTACCCGTTTACTGAAAGAGGACTAACCTCATCGGTATCTGTTTCACTTGACTGGAATGGCGGTGCTTCCGGGCAGAGAATTCCCGAGGATCATCTTCTTTACGGGGTTGCAGAGGGGAATGTGTACTACCCTCAGGGTAACAGTAAAGCTTCAAGCCCTTTCTGGGGAAAACCCTGGGCCAGGATATCTATTGAGGATACCGGTGGATATGAAATAGCCTGCTATGACCTGGAGGCGGCAGGCTGCAATGCAAGCGGATCTCCAATCGAGACCATGGCTCTTTTCTCTGGCCCTGGAACTCAGTTCGCCCAGGCACAGGAAACTGAACACTCTCTTCTGCCGGTGCCAGCCATTGTTGATGATGTAAATGGCGATGGTATTTTTAACGGCGACGACACCATAAGATTTCTTGCAGCCGGGCTGAACAGGTATGAGTATAGCGACGGCTCTCTTAAGTGGCTTTTTCACCGATATGCAGAACAGAGAATTTACTGGCTTACATGGGGTGGCGAATCCGGGGCACGGATGAGGAATGAACCCGGGTCTCCTGACGGTTCTCCAGCCTGGGGCAACTCCATAGGGCATGCCGTTCATCTTGAGGATGGCGGTTACTGGATGCCTCAGTATGAACTGCGAACCGGGTGGTTCTGGAAGAAGATTAATTCCGGCGAACAAACCTCTGTTCCCTTGAATCTCACCGATATAGCAGGAGTTGCAGATGTAACTCTGGCCTTTGCGGTTTCAGAAGCAGCAGCGTATACCGTGACCCTTCAAGGCGGGGGTACGGTTGAACTAAACGATTCCGGACCGAAAGTGGCTCTGTTCAGGAATGTAGATATATCCGATCTTGATAATTTTCAGATAAGCTTTTCATCCAACGACCCTGCAGCAGATTTTTATCTTGATCATATCGAGCTGACATATCCGGTTTCTACAGCAGCTTCCAGCCGCCGGCTTTTCTTTCAGGGGCAGACCAGCCGTTACAATTTTTCTTTTTCCGGAGGCAGTCAGGCTTTTGATGTTTCTGATCTTATGGATCCAGCCATCATTTCCGGCGCAGAACAGACCGGTGGTTCTCTGAATTTTTCACTTG
>JAGLDB010000417.1 GCA_023145935.1 Candidatus Sabulitectum sp.
AGACTGCTGCTGTATGGGATCACAGTGCCAGGTAAATTCGCTACACAAGGAGGCTGCTTTTGACACTGTTAACTTGCTCTGCTATTCTTTTTTTAGGCGTGACTTCAGGAATGTATCCTGAAGGTCTTTCCGACCTTCAATTTAGCGCCAATAACAATGCTTCTTTGACGCCGGTAGATTATTTCAATGCAGACGAGTATATGATTACCCCCGGTGACCAGATCTGGATTTCTTTCCCTGGTGGAATTCCTTTTTCCTCATCAAATGACGCAGTTTCCTCTGTATTCATTCCAGTGGGTCTGGATGGGATACTCAACATCCCCACCCTGCCTCCTGTTGATACCAACGGCATGACTCTACACACTCTGCAGAACACAATTACCGGGCTTGTATCAAGAAGCTACAGGGGTATGACTGTCAGCGTCGGGCTTGCCAGATCGGCAAGCTTCCAGATTCCAGTCACTGGCCAGGTGGGCAGACCGGGCATTGTTACAGTTAACGGACTATTCAGACTCACAGAAACCCTGGAACTGGCCGGTGGTCTTTCTTCTTCGGGATCTTCGTCAAACATTATTCTTATCTCTCTCGATGGCGATTCAACCAATTATAATCTTAATGATTTCTTTTCTCACGGTGATATAAGATCTAATCCGCTGATGCAGCTAAATACAAGAATACATGTACAAACCCTTGTTTCGACTATTCTTGTAGAAGGTGCTATTTACCCTTTCTGTACCGGCGTCGAGAACGGAACTTCACCAGCAAATCGCAAAATGATAGAATTTATTCCAGGAGAAAATGCAAGAGATGCTGTTATCAGGGTAGGTGGAACTTCAGGGGTTGCTGATCTGAACAACTGTTATGTCCATCGCATCAATGCTGATTCAATTCCTGAATACCTACCGTTCGCCATGCAGGGTCACCATACATCTGTAAGACTTTTACCAGGAGACATAGTAGTTGTACCCTCTGCAACATTTACTGTGAATGTCACAGGAGAGGTTGTTGCCAGTGCTCCAATTCCTTACTCACCAGGAATGAATGTAAACTATTATATCGGGCTTGCAGGTGGCTTTAACTCAGTAGCCAGGCGTAACTCGATAAGAACAATTCTGTCCAACGGAGAAAGAATCAACGCTGAGTTAACAGACATAGTACCACCTGGAGCAACAATAGAGGTTCCCAGAGTTTCTGTGAAATTCTGGGAGGAGTACCTGGTAATTCTTACCGGGGTTGCTACTGTGGTTATTGCTTACCAGAGTATTTTTAGTAATTAAGGGGAATGATGAGTGAATCACCTAACAACGTAATGTATATTCTTCTAAAGAACAGAAAATTAATTGCTCGAGTACTTGCTATTGTCATGGGAATCACAATTGCTATAACTTACATTATCCCTAAGGGATACACAGTTACTACTGTAATACTTCCGCCCGAAGAACAGGCAACCCCAGGGCTAAGTATGGGTGGACTGTC
>JAGLDB010000418.1 GCA_023145935.1 Candidatus Sabulitectum sp.
ATGTGGGAAAAACCACCCTGCTCAACGCACTTACCGGATCGCATCAGAGGGTTGGCAACTGGCCCGGTGTTACCGTGGAAAAGATTGAGGGCTCATACGAACACGGTGGAATGAATGTGGAAGTGACAGATCTTCCAGGCATTTACTCCTTTACTGCATTTTCCATTGATGAATCCATTGCCAGACAGTTTATCCTGGAGGAACATCCCGATCTGATTGTAAACATTCTTGACGCCACCAACCTTGAAAGAAACCTCTTCCTGACCACGCAGCTTCTTGAAATGAAGGTACCCATGGTTGTGGCTCTCAACATGACAGATCTGGCTGCAAGAAGAAAGATCAGAATTGAAATAGAACATCTTTCAACGCATCTTGGCTGCCCTGTGATTCCCATCATAGCTTCCAGAAAGAAAGGCATCGATGTTCTGAAAGATGCAATCAACAAGGCTGCTGCCGAACAACTCATATCCACCACGGAAGTTGCCTATGATTCTGTACTGGAGAAGGCTGTTGATCACATAAGTGTGCAGGTCAAAATACTGGCTGAAACCAGAGATGTAGACTCCAGATGGCTGGCGCTCAGGCTTCTGGAAGACGATGATTACGCAAAGGGACTCTGCGGATCTGAAATCCCAGCAGACCTTTTAAAGGAAGAAATTTCAAAAGTCGAAAAACATGTGGGTGATGACATGGATATCATCCTGGCTGACGGACGTTACGGTTTCATTCACGGACTTGCCAGAGATGTCGTTCACAAAACCAGCGAGGTCAGAAGAACGGTTTCAGACAGGATAGACAAGGTTGTTCTGAACAGAATACTGGGTATTCCCATCTTCCTTGCTGTAATGTACGGTGTATTCGTAACCACAATCAACGTAGGCGGCCCGTTCATAGACTTCTTTGACGGATTGACTGGAACCATTTTTGTTGATGGATTCAGAGTTCTGCTACAGTCAATGAGCCTTCCGGAACTGCTGATTACTTTCCTGGCAGACGGACTGGGCGGCGGTATTCAAACCGTGGCCACATTCATACCTCCAATTTTCCTTATTTTCTTCTGCCTCTCCATTCTGGAAGATTCCGGATACATGGCAAGAGCCGCGTTTGTAATGGACAAGTTCCTGAGAACTATCGGTCTGCCGGGTAAGGCTTTCATACCGATGCTTGTTGGTTTCGGATGCAATGTGCCTGCAATAATGGCCACAAGAATCCTGGAAAACAACCGTGACCGGATTCTGGCAATAATGATGAACCCCTTCATGTCCTGTGGAGCACGTCTGCCGGTCTACACACTGTTCGTTGCAGCATTTTTTCCCAGACAGGGAGGGCTGGTTCTGTTCAGCTTGTACATGACCGGTATCCTGCTGGCAGTCGGTACCGGAATGCTATTCAAGAAAACCATCCTGAAGGGTGAAACATCCACCTTTGTCATGGAACTACCTCCTTATCACCTGCCCACATTCAGGGGAA
>JAGLDB010000419.1 GCA_023145935.1 Candidatus Sabulitectum sp.
TCTTTCTTTACAAGATGGAACTGCCCGAATGGCTGCACTTCCTCATTTCAAGCCATCAATGGCTGGACGCAATTGATGGAAACTTGGAAACAGCTGCACTTAAGATTGCAGGGAAGCTGCTGCTGGAATCTGGTTCCTCAACAAAAAGAATTGATCCAGGAATAAATCTGAAAGGTTTTCATCAGTTCATTGTGCAGCAACCCCCAAACTTTGTTGGCAGAAATAGTGAACTGTCCATTCTTAATAAATCGTTATCAGCAATTGAAGCTTCTCATGATGACAAAGAGTTTAAATTCCCGGTACTTTTAAGCGTAAAAGGCAGAGCCGGAGTGGGCAAAACAAGCCTTGTGTCCACATTCCTCAAAGGGATCAAATCACAGCAAAACAACTGGCTGAGCATATCAGCAGAAGCGAATGAGAACCACATTGCCTACATGCTCTGGGCCAGAGTAGTGGCAGAGCTGGCAGGTTGGAAAACCGGCTCGGACAACTTGAAGGATTCCCTGGAAAAGTCTCTGGGCAGAAGCTTCAACGACGAACTTCTTGAAGATACAGCCCTTTTGCTTCCTCTTCAGTCAAACAGGGGTTCCGCTACTCCGCCGGAAAGAAAAGAGCTCTTCGCCCGAGTGTCGGGCTTCATTGCTGACCTGCTGATAACATCTTTTCACCAGGGACGAAATATCCTTTTTCTTGACAATCTTCACTGGGCAGACTCTGGGAGCATGGAGATGCTGAGGGATATTCTTGCGAAACTGGAAGGCATTCCGCTTCTCATAATACTGTCATACAGACCTGAAAGGCCCAACGGAACTCCGGTGGAAATACCGCTGTTAGAGCATATTGCAACAAAAAAAGAGATCATGCTTGAACCGCTGAGAACGAAGGAATCAATCGAACTGTTAACCCGACTCATTGACACCGATTCTTTCGATAAAGATAGTGTCTCTGCAATGGCAGAAACAACAGGGGGATACCCTCTTCATCTGAAACTTATTGCAAATGCCCGGAATAACCAGCGGGTCAGTTATTCCGAAAATGAACTTAGTGATCTGCAGCTGCTTATACAGAAGAATTATGACCGACTTCCCGAAGGAAGAAGATTGATCATTCAGGCTTTATCTGTTCTAGGCGGTGAAGCGCCTGTTCAACTGGTGCTGGACACGGTGAGCACAAAACCAGCTCTGGGAAAATCTGTTCTGCTTCAGAATGATGACTTTGCAGTAAGAAAGCAGACTTCTTTTGCAGATACTCTGGTATTCAGACATGATCTTTTCAAAGAAGCAGTGTACGATACAATGGGTGCAGATTCAAGAAAGAACTTCCATTTAAGAGCAGCAGTTCTTCTGGAAGGTATACATCAGAGTGATTCCAGGTTCTCCAGTGTGATCTCAAAACACTGGAGAAAGGCAGGCAATAACCAGAGTGCTCTGGATCATGCCGCGTCATACCTCAACCATGTTAACACGAT
>JAGLDB010000042.1 GCA_023145935.1 Candidatus Sabulitectum sp.
AGTGAATTATCATCCAGCATTTCATCTGTGATCTTCTCTTCCGGAGAGGAAACCCTCTCGCCCTGAATATACAACCCACCCTGTTTGCCCAGTCTTTTTACCTCGCCTCGGCTGGGGCAGAGGCCGGTTTCCGTGAACAGATCAATAGCTGAGATTCCCTCTGTGATACGGGCTGAAGGAATATCGGTTGAGGGAACATTCTGCTGATGGCCATTTCCTGCGAATAGAGCTTTTGCGGCATCCTGCGCCTTTTTTGCCTCTTCAATACCATGGGCTATGGCAGTTGCTTCAAAAGCAAGTTTCTCTTTTGTTCTTCTTGTGTCGGCTCCAGAGAGTTTTTCGTATTCAGAAATTTCATTTACGGACAGGTATGTATAGAGCTTCATGAAGTATGCGGCATCTCTGTCGTCTACATTTATCCAGAACTGGTAGTACTGGTATGGCGAAGTAAGATTCGGGTCAAGCCAGATGGCACCTCCCGGTTGAGACTTACTCATCTTCTCACCGGTTGAGGTGGTCACAAGAGGGCAGGTAAAACCGTAAACCTCAGCCGCTTCTTTTCTGCGGATAAGATCGATCCCTGCAACTATGTTGCCCCACTGGTCGGCACCGCCTACCTGCAGAATGCAGTTCTTATCTCTGAAGAGATGCAGGAAATCGTATGACTGAAGCAGCATGTAGTTGAATTCCAGAAAGGACAGGCCAGTCTCAAGCCTCTGCTTCACACTCTCCGCTGTGAGCATTCTGTTAACACTGAAATGTTTTCCAATATCCCTGAGGAAATTTATGTAATTAAGTTTATTGAGCCAGTCAGTATTATTAAGAAGAAGAGCTCCGTTAACATTTTCATCACTGAAATCCAGGAATCTCGTCATCTGCAGCTTAAGAGATTCAGCCCAGTCGTTTATTGTATCTTTGCTCTCTAGAGAACGCTCAGTGGATCTGCCTGACGGGTCTCCTACAAGGGCAGTTGCTCCGCCGATGAGTATGTGAGGTTTGTGCCCTGCTCTCTGAAGGTGACTGGCAATCATAAGTGGAACCAGGTGGCCAAGATGAAGACTGCTTGCGGTTGCATCAAAACCTATGTAGAAGGAAAGGGAGTCAGCACCAAGGAGCTCATTCAATTTTTCCTCATTGGTCATCTGGTAAACAAGACTTCTGTCAATCAGATTCTGAAGTGTTTCCATCGTTCTCTCCTCCCGGGTTTAATGTATGCATCTGGCGATTTTACATTTTTTTCTGTATTTTGTCAACAAACAGCAGAAAGGACATCAACTTTATGGAAATGATAGAATTCGAGCATCCAGTTGCCAGAGACTTTGTTACGAGGCTGAGAAGGAAGAATACACCTCCTGTCAATTTCAGGGCTTATGCCAATCGACTGGCATACTTGTTGGCAGTTGAGGCAACTCGCGATCTTTGTACCGTTCCTGCACAAGTAGAGACACCACTGGAGAAGACCCTTGGCGAGGTTCTTGTTGATCCGCCGATCATTGTGCCAATTCTTCGTGCGGGGCTGGGGATGCTGAAAGCATTCCAGGATCTGCTGCCGGACTCGCAGGTTGCATTTATAGGTATGACAAGAGACGAGACAACTGCAGAACCGGTTTGGCACTATTCATCTATACCGAATGTTTCAGGCAGGAAAGTTATTGTTCTTGATCCCATGCTGGCAACCGGTGGAACTGCAGCAGCGGTTCTGGAGTATCTCTTTGAAAAGAAAGCTTCAGAGGTTATTCTTGTCTCTGTGGTAGCTGCTCCCGAGGGAATTGCAAGGCTTGGTGAATTTGATAATTTAACGGTTATAACTGTGTGCGTAGACAGGGAACTCGATTCAAACTGGTACATAAGGCCAGGGCTTGGAGATTTTGGCGACAGGCTCTATTCAGACGGTATCTGACCGGTTCTGTGGAGGAAAATTGCTTCGATATAGAAGAAACTGGACGGCAGTTGCGTTAGTTGCCGCTGCCATAATTGTTACGCTGATGTTTACAAGATCAAGGGACGAAAACACAGGATCCCCCTGGGAGTTTCAACGGAATATTGAAGTAATGGGGGTTTGCCGTACTGAGATGCTTACAGTTGTGGCAGATACCGTAGACATACTTACCTCCACAATAGGAGAGGGATTTCTCGGAGGAGCTGTAAGGGAACTTGGGATATCAGGTGGTTTGTATCTGTCCACATGTGAAGTTCTAATGGACAGCCTTGGATGGACAGTACAAAGAACAGGTGATACCCTTACCGCAATTTACAATCGTGGTGAATTGTCCGAACTCAGGGCTTACCCGGGGAATAGACGGGGTTTCTACCGGATACTCTTTTCTCAGAATGATCCTTCTGCATGGGAATATGTTCCCCAGGAAAGATGGATTCGTCAAAGATCCATCTCATGCGATGTTTCTTCCACTGTATGGGAAGCATTGTGGGATACAGCCCTGCCACCGGATCTGACAGAATCAGGTATTCTTATTTCCGGCAGAGACACCTCAAGAGCCGTTGGCTATGTGTCAGAACTTCAGCATGAACTCACCGACAGATTGTTCGTCTACGATATCGATTTTTACTACGATGTAAAGGTCGGAGACAAGCTCTGGATCCTTGTTGAAGAGAATCGATATCCTATGGACGGCGAAACCGGATTTAGAAGAATTCTTGCTGCAAAGTATCAGTTTGCCCACGGAGGAATAGCGGAGGCGTTCCCCTTTTTCCACAGGCCGGATGATGCTGAATCAGCAGAGGTCATACTTGACCATTATCATCGTGACGGGGCGTCTTTAAGAACCATGTTCCTTAAGATGCCTGTTCCGTACGGGCGGATTAGTTCCGGTTACTCCAACGCACGGATGCATCCTGTTCTTGGGTATACACGGGCTCATCGCGGCATTGATTACGCGTCACCTCTGGGAACAGAGATCTACGCAGTGGGAGATGGAACCATTACAGTCAGAAGCTGGTGCGGGGGCTACGGCAACATGGTCCGGGTCAGGCATGCAAACGGCTATGAGACAGGATATGGCCACATGAACGGTTTTGCCGCAGGTCAGAGCGTTGGAAGCTATGTGAGACAGGGAGAGATAATCGGATATGTTGGTTCCACAGGGTTATCAACCGGGCCGCATGTACACTTCGAAATGAAAAGAAATGGTTCTTATGTCAATCCTGCCACAGAGATAATGCCTCCTGCCGACCCGCTTGACGGTTCGGAACTCGAGAGATTTCTCACAGAGATGGCTGTTATTGAAGCACAGTGGTCAATGCTGGCCGGGATAGAATTGCCAGTACCGGAAGTTGTAATTCCACCGGAGCCTGGCTCAGAAACAGAGGCCGACGCCGAGGAGTCTTCAGAGTGATATCCAGCATAGCCGAAGAATTCTTCTGGGATTCAGTCTTTTCCGGAATGCTGGATGGTCTTTCGGAAAACAGGCTTACCACAATGGGTGGTCTGGGTGGAGCTTCACTTTCTCTTGCGGTTGTTTCAGCCCACAGACTTGCTGGCCCCACTATTGTGGTTGCTCCAACTGTAACAACAGCAGAGGCCATTCGGGATGATATCAGATCATTAACCGGGCGGGATGTGCTTTATTTCCCAGCATATGAAACACTCCCGTTTCAGGGCGAGGCAGCACATCAGAGTGTTATTGCAGACAGAATAGAGTGTCTTGCAGGGCTCCATTCCGCAAGGCCTGATACACTGGTTGTGGTTCCTGCCAGGGCTCTTGTGAAAAGGCTTCCACCCTCCGGATCATTCAAGTTAATGTCTGTGTACAAAGGAATGCGTCTCGATCCGGATCAGCTGGAGATCTGGCTTTTGTCTGCTGGATACATCAAAGAGTCCTCTGTGTTCGAGCAGGGCAGATGGTCCAGAAGAGGCGGTATTATTGATGTAGGAACCTACGGCACAGACAATCCGTACAGGATCGAATTCTTTGGTGATGAGGTTGAATCTGTCCGTCTTTTTGATCAGCACTCTCAGCGAACAATTAACCGGGTTGGCACCGCAATAATTTTTCCGGCAAGAGAAGTAGTTCTTAGCCCGGAGGAATGGAATGCTGCGGCAGACAGAGTACCTGAGCTTCATCCTCTTGAAGAATTCATGTACGGAGCCAGTGATTTTCCGGGAATTGAACACCACCTGCCATTGTTTTTCAGCAGCTTCTCAACGATCTTTGATTATCTTGCAGAAATTGGTACACTGATACTGATCGAGCCAGGCAGGCTGAACTCGGTCATTCAGGAGACAATAGAGGCCAGAAGATCAGCTTTTCCCCTGGATCTGCCTTTTTCTTTCGCAGAGGCATTTGCTTCCTGGGAAGAAATAGAGAAGAGTATGCTTGGCTGCAAGCGTGTTCTTGAACACACTCTGGTTCCTGCTGGAAGTGTTGATGTCTATCTGCCAACTGAGCCGCAAACTGGTTTCATGGGCCACCGGAACGAAATGTTCAGACAGATCCGCCTGTGGCGTGACAACAGTTTCAGGATTGCGGTAGCGTGCGATACAATTGCTGAAATGAACTCTTTCAGAGACCTGCTTCCTGAGGACCTTATAGAGTATGTAGAACTTGAAGTTATCTCTATTTCTGATGGTTTTGTGCTTAGAAGTGAAGATAATGCAGGTATAGCATTTTTATGTGAGAGACAGCTTCTCAGCACCAGAAGGCGGCCTGAAAGGGTAAGAAAATTTCGCGGTGGCGAGACTCTTGCTTCCTGGGAAGAACTACAACCTGGAAACTACATTGTTCATGAGTCTTACGGCATAGGTCAGTTTCTGGGGTTGAAAAGGCTGTCGGTTGCCGATGGCGATGTTGATTGTCTTGAAGTTATCTACCGGGACGGGGATAAACTTCTTATTCCCCTGGAGCAGATCGGACAGGTTCAGAAATACCTGACTCCCGGCGGTGGGAATCCTCAACTGGACAAAATTGGAGGAACCGCATGGTTAAAAAGACTTTCCAGGGTAAAAAACAGGGCGCAGGAGATAGCAGGAAGACTGGCCATTCTCTATGCTGAGAGAGCTGTAAGGCACAGGACACCACTTTCACCGCCGGGAAGCTTATCAAAGGCAGTGAAAGATAGTTTTCCATATGAGGAAACACCTGATCAGGCAGCTGCTATTAAAGCGGTGATGGCTGACTTTCTAAAGGACACTCCCATGGAAAGGCTCATATGCGGAGATGTGGGGTACGGCAAGACTGAAGTAGCCCTTCGTGCTGCCTTCCGGGCAGCTGAAACAGGTGTTCAGGTTGCAATTCTGGCCCCTACAACCGTTCTGGCAGAGCAGCACTACAACACATTTCGTGACAGGCTTGCAGAGTTTCCTCTCCGGGTGGAGGTGTTAAGCAGGTTTCAGAGTAAGGCAGAGCAGAGGAAAACACTGGAGGATCTTGCACTGGGAGATGTTTCCATTGTAGTAGGAACTCACAGACTGCTGCAGAAAGATGTAAGGTTCAATAATCTTGGCCTTCTCGTGGTAGACGAGGAGCAGAGGTTTGGCGTAAAACAGAAAGAGTATTTGCGGGAAATAAAAACCAGTGTAGACACTTTGACCATGACAGCCACTCCCATACCGAGAACCCTGCATATGGCGCTTTCAGGTTTTCGCGAGATATCCATTATTTCCACGCCCCCCCGGGACAGATATCCAATTCAAACAGAGATAACAACTTTTAACGAAGATATTATTGCAAGAGCGGTAGCAAGAGAGCTGGAGAGAGACGGCCAGATCTTTTTTGTTCACAATCGTGTAAGCACCATCGAAAAGATAAAATCCAGACTGGAAAGCTTTCTGGATATCGATATTGTTATTGGCCATGGTCAGATGACCCCAAGGCGGCTGGAGGATGTAATGCATTCATTCATGGCAGGCAGGTATCAGATGCTGCTTTCCACAAGCATCATCGAATCAGGCATAGACCTTCCCAGGGTTAACACGATGTTCATAGACAATGCACAGAATTTCGGTCTGGCAGAGCTCTATCAACTCCGCGGCAGGGTGGGAAGAAGCCATCACAGAGCCTATTGCTACATGATTACCCCGGCAGGGTTAAGCAAACTCAAACCCGAAGGAAGAAACAGACTGGAAGCTATTCAGCGCTACACCAGGCTTGGAAGCGGGTGGCACATAGCCATGCGTGACCTGGAACTGAGAGGTGCAGGAGAATTTCTGGGTGCCGGCCAGAGTGGGCAGGTTGAATCTGTGGGTTATTCCATGTTTGAGGAGCTTCTTTCCAGAGAAGTAAGAATGCTTAAGGGTGAAAAGGGTGCTGATTCCAGACCTCAGGCACGCATTGAGCTTCCGGGTAAAGCATTTATTCCAGAGGAATACATGCCTGATACAGCAGAAAGAGTTCATTTGTACCGATGGGTCTGGCGATCAAAAACAGAAGACGGCGTTGAACAGTGGCTTGATTATGTGAAGGACAGATTCGGGTCTGTTCCCGGGCCGGTGATGGGTGTTGCCCACAGAGCAAGGGTTAACTGTCTGGCTATGAAAGCAAACATCGAAGATGTTCTGGTGACCTCATCACTGGGCAGGCTTGTATTTCTTCCAGGAGGAGCTCCCCGTATACAGAAAGTCAAGGGCATGATCGGGGGAAAATGGAAAGCTCTTGAGGAAAAGACCGGACGGGTCGTTCTATCAAGAACATTCAAGAATGACCTGCCGGAGGAAAGAATGTCCGCGTTGCTGACTGTTTTGCGTATATTCGCCCAATACTTTGAGGGTAGTTAAATTTAATAATAGCAGAAGCAGAGGTGGATTCAATGCGCGTGTCTTTCTACACCATTTCCTTTATGACAGCTCTTTTTCTTATGTCTTTCTCTTGTGGGAATTCAGGAGAACTGGGTACAGTGGGAGGAATTTCTGTTACTACAGATGAATACCTGACTGTTTTTAACAATCTTCCTGCGGATATGCAGGTTTCTGTCCTGGAGCCCGGGGGCAGACTGGAGTTGATGAATCGTATAGTAATGAAGAGATCTCTTCTTGCTGCATGGCAGGAAGACCAAACCGTTTCTGCTGGGTGGGAAGACCTTTACAAAACATCCATGCTTGCAGACTCTATGTTTAACAGAATTGGATTTGGTTTTGATCAGACCGCGTATATTGATTCAATCAGCGCTTGCGGATACTCCGGGTTTTCTCTGAGAGTAGTTCTTATGGATGATTCCACAACTGCTGCCGAAATGGCTTTTGAATGGAATTCCGGTAACTACGATTCTTCTGTTTTATCACTTTCCGCTCCGTGGAGCCTTGCAGATGGATCAAGCTACAGAACTTTCAACGGTCCAGTTCAAAGAATTACCACCACCTTTATTCCGCTTCTTTCCATGGAAACCGGGACAGCTCATGTTCTTCCCATGTACGGGGAGTGGTGCGTCTGTACCCTTAACCTTTCAGAGGGCGAATGGGTGCAGGATGATGAAGCAGTCAGTCTGGGGTTCATGGGTGCTGTTGCCGTTGCAACTCCCCACGTCATTCTTTCCAGGGGAATCTCATCCCTTGCTGACAACTGTATTGTAAGCAGAGTTGGTATTGTTTCCTCCCGCAGTGACAGCACCGAGCCGGTAGTACTTTTCAGCAATGATACTCTTACCGTTGCTGATATTCTTGATATCATGGAGAAAGCTCATCCTGCTAACTATGCAGGCCAGGTACCGGATGAATTATCAGTATTTTCTCCTCCACAGGTGTTTTCCACGACTGAAGTTGCTTTGTGGTTCTATGTTAAAGCTGTGGCCCAGAAATATGGCCTTGCAGAACTTGCAACAGAACAGGGCGTACTGCTTCCGGAAGATGCTCTTGATTACGCCAGAGCCGAGAGTGTTATCAGAACCAGAGTTCTTCAGGCAAGCATTCCTGACAGCAGCGAAGTTGCAAACTGGTTTGAGGAAAATTCTGATATGTTCCTCATACCGGAAAGACGCTCGGTTCTTCTGGGATATACAACAGTTGCTGAAGCCTCTGATCCACAGACAGCTTCAAGCTTTGCCGGGTTAACCGGCTGTCAGACTGTGGTCGATTCCAGTGGTGTAATGATTCCGACTCCTCTCCGGGTCTCTGAGGCTTTTGGCCAGGTGCTTGGTTCTGCAGTTTTTGCTGTGGATTCCGGCGTTTTCAGCGGACCGGTTATGCTTGAAGGGGAACTTGCAGCATGGTTCGAGGTAATTGAGATTGCCTCTCCGGATATTGCTTCACTGGAAGATGTCTACCTCCAGGCCGAGCTGTTGGCAGCTTCCGGGATGTTTTCTTCCGGGTTTGATGCTTTAATGAACGAGCTTTTTGCAACATATACGGTGACAATTGACACCGCAGCCGTGGAAGAGATCGATCTCTGGGGTGGAACACGGTAAATGGAGGGAAAATAGATATGAAAAGATTTTTTTACCTGATGGTACTTGTATCAGTTATGAGCGGTGCAGCTGCTGCGGATGTTCTTGCTTCTGTTGATTCCAGAGAACTTTCCTGGGAAGATCTGGTTGAACTTGTCGGTGGTCCAGAGGTTATTTCAAGCCTGGGCATCAGCACAGAGGCTGCAGCAGCAGATCTGCTGGACACCTGGATCATAGAGCAGATCATTCTTACTGCTGCTGAAGAAAGTGATGTTGCATCCAGACCCGATGTGGCCGCTATAATTGAGCAGACAGTGAGCCAGATAATAGTGGAAGCCTATATAACCGATATTATTAATGATGTGGAAGTTTCCAGACTGGAGGTCGAGAACTATATAGATGTCTGGAGTGAAACGTACACCATGAGATACAATGTAAGGCACATATTGCTTCCAGATCCGGTTATTGCTTCATCTGTGCTTTCAAGACTCAATTCCGGTGAATCTTTTGCTACCCTTGCCAGTCAGTTCTCTATGGGCCCCAGTGCTCCCTCAGGCGGTAATTTGGGCTGGATGACCCGTGGTATGATCTCTCCTGATTTTATGGAGGCAGTGTGCCGCCTGTCAACTGGAGAGATATCCGGTGTTGTTGAGACTTCAATGGGTTTTCACATAATTCAGCTTATGGATAAGACTCCGTTGGATAGCCCGATCACCCCTGAGGAAACCATGGAACTTGCAACCATGGAATTGATGTCTGCCAAGCAGGAAGAGCTGCTGATTCAGCTTATTGAAGATCTTCGAGGAGACCATATTGTTAACGCGTGGCCTGAACGCCTGCTGAATCACATATAACAGAACGGGGATACTTAATGGGAAAATCAATGCCTATTGTTTTGTGGATTCTTACAGGCGTTGTAGCGGGGGCTACGGTGTTTATGCTTCTTTCGTACACAGGAACTACTGAGAGCAATTTGTTCACAGCAGAAGCCCCCGGTGGATCAGGCAGAGAGATACTGGCTTCCGTTGGACCCCATGTACTGTACGCGTCAGATGTGGCTTCAATAAGAGCAGGAGAAGGGGCTGTTGACAGCTGGATACGTGATCAGCTGTTTGCTTGTGCAGCAGAGGAGGCTGGTCTTGAGAATCCGGCTATAAGCAGATTTGTTCAGGAGAGAGCAAAGCAGCTTTACCTCCGCGATCTTATCATCGATCATGTGATTGCTTCTATTCAGACTCCATCCCAGGCCGAGGTTCAAGCTTACATGGTGGCTAACCCGGGGCTGTTTCTTCTGGAAAGACATTATTATCAGATAATTGCTGCTGACAGTACTATTGCTGATTCGCTCCACACCCGTCTTGGCTGGGGGCAGAACTTTCAGGTAACTGCACAGAATTCGTCTCTGGGTCAGAAGGCGGCAATTGGCGGAGATATGGGCTTTATCGCCGGAGGCGAGATGCTGCTTCAGGGAATGCCCATGGAAATTGCGCTTTTAGATGGGCTTAGCGAAGTCGTCCCGTCAAGTATTGGTTGGCATATTTTCAAAGTTTCCGAGACCAGAGCTGTTACAGATTCTCTCAGGGTAATTAGAGGCGCAGCAGAGGCTTTATACAATTTCAGGGTTGAAGCTGCACTTGACAGTGTGCTTCTTGTGACTGAAAACAGATTGTCCGCGGAGGTAGTCCATTGATTAATATTCTTCTGTGTGTTGCTGTACTGATCTCAGCACCCATGACACTTGAAAGAGTTATTGCAGTTGTTGGATCAGAACCTGTTCTGCATTCAGATGTGGTTTCACTTCTGATAGAATCCGGTATCGATCAGGAAACAGCGTACAATATTGATCCATCCAGTTCTTCATACCAGCTGGCGGTGGAGCAGATCATTGAAGAGAAGCTTCTTGTGGAGGCTGCACGACGGGAAGGGCTTTATCCCGATCGACAGCAGATTGAGGACGCAGTTGACCAGGCAATGAACGACGTAAGAAGTGAATTCAGTACCGAGAGTGAATTTATGGCTTACCTCAGTTCCCTTGGAATGACAGTTGGAGATTTAATGGACAGCTACTCGTCTATGATGGGTGACAAGATAGCAAGTGAGAATTATGTCCGGTTCAAAGCCGGAACAATAATGTCATCTCTTCCTTCAGATGCTGCAGCGTTTCTTGCTGAGAATCAGGACGCAGTACAGGAGGTTCTTACTCCTTCAAACATCAGCTGGATCTACCTGCCGGTTCTGCCTTCGGGAACAGAAGAGGCCAGTGAGACTCTCTCCGGAATAAGGGCTGGTATAGAGGCTGGCGAAACAACATTCTCTGCAGCGGCAGCTACTTATTCACAGGATGGCTCTGCTTCAACAGGAGGAGACCTGGGCTGGTTCAGCAGAGGAGACATGACCTCTACTTTTGAGGGTGTAGTGTACTCCCTTGAACCCGGTGAGATCGCAGGACCTTTTCTTACCCCGTTCGGTGTTCATCTGGTGAAGCTTACTGATCGGGATGAAGATCGGGTCAGGGCCAGCCACATTATTATTATTGTGGAGCTTGAAGTCGCAGATCTGGATTCCACCATCCGTCATGGAGAAGAAATAGTTTCAGAGCTGGAGGCTGGTCTGGACTTTGCTGCAGCAGTTGACCAGTTCAGTTATGATCCGGACCCCGATAATGAGAATGGTTTTCTGGGAACGGTAAATATTGGCGCCTGGGAAGGTACCATGAGGGAGTCCGTTATTCATCTTGATCCTGGTGAGGTATCAGAACCTGTGGCAGTGGAGCAGAATATGGCTGTTGCTATCTTCAGGATGAATGAAGACCAGAGCATCAACTGGGAGGGTTATTCCGCTGAGGAACTCAACTCTATGGTTCAATCTGTATACTGGCAGAGCTACTACTCTGGAATGATTGAATCTCTCAGATCTGATTTGCCCGTAGTGATGAATATCTGATGAGAATTGACTTGTTTTTGAAGGTAACAGGCCTGCTGAAAACCCGATCCATTGCCGGAAAGGCCATCGGGGCAGGGGCTGTGGAATTGAATGGCATCAAGGCAAAAGCCTCTTCTTCCGTGGAAACCGGTTCTGTAATAAGCCTTATTAAACCCGACGGAAGCAGATTGACTATCAGGGTTCTCGCAGTACCTTCCTCAAAGAATGTGTCCAGAAAAGACAGAAGCTCTCTTTATGATGTTCTTAACCGGGAGGAGCAGGGTTGCTTGTAACCATGACCGGTGTCCGGTTGAGCTATGGAAGATGGCCTGCGCTGGACAAAATTGATATGGAGATCAGGCAGGGAGAATTTCTTGTTATCTCCGGCCCCAGCGGTGCTGGAAAAACTACTTTGCTTAGACTTATCTGGATGGGAGACAGGCCGGACTCCGGCCTTGTGGAAGTGAGTGGCTTCAGATCTGACAGAATACGCAGGAACGAACTTCCGCAACTCAGAAGAAAGATCGGCATAGTGTTTCAGGATTTCAGGCTTCTTCATACAAGAACTGTTTTTGATAATGTGGCACTTCCTCTGCAGGTGACTGGAACCGGTAATCGAACCGTTCAGAAGAGAGTTATTACTCTTCTGGCCAGAATGGGTCTAAGCCACAGAAGAAATGCATTTCCCCATGAACTCAGTGGCGGTGAGCAGCAGAGGGTGGCTATTGCAAGGGCTATGGTTGCGCATCCTGTATTGCTGCTGGCTGATGAACCAACTGGTAACCTGGATCCAGAGGTTTCCAGAGAGGTTGTTGAGCTTCTTCTGGAAATTAACAGAGGAGGAACCACAGTGGTAATGGCAACCCATGATCCAAGGCAGGTTCCTGCAGGAAAAGGTCGTTTTCTCTTTCTTGACAAAGGGGTTCTTCGCGGGGCTGACAGATGGACTGAACTGGATTCGGAAACATGAGTCTTTTTCAATCAGCCACAAGAGAAGTTGCAATCAATCTTACCTCGCGACCGGGTGCCAGGCTTGTTACATTGCTTATGGTTGCCATGGCTTTCATTGTATTTGATACTTTTCTGATAATATCCTGGAATCTGCAGGGAATAATGGATCGCGAAGAGAACCTTGTAGGAATGGAGGTTTTCCTGCAGAGAGATATCTCACAGGCTCAGGGACTGGTGATAGGAGATAATATCAGCAGTATGCCGGATGTTAAGTCGGTCTACTATGTCTCACCGCAGGAGGCAGAGGCTTTATTCAGGGCAGAGCTTCCTGGAAGAGCAGATCTTCTGAATGTTATGGGAAATGATTTCAGACTTCCCGCATCTCTTCAGATCGTTTTTGAGCCGGAGATAATGAACCAGGGAAGAATAACGGAACTTTCAAGGCAGATCGGATCAATTGCTGGGGTTGATGATGCAGTTTACGGCGAGGATTATCTGCCGGGTCTTCTGAAAACAGT
>JAGLDB010000420.1 GCA_023145935.1 Candidatus Sabulitectum sp.
CTTCGGGATACCACTGAAACCGCCATTGATCTACCTTGTCGTTGTATATTTCACATAGAGGTATATAGTAGCCCTCTTCGGACGGGATAAGAACACTTCGATAAGAATCTCTGGTATGCATTACCCGCACTCCTGTGAGAACCGTATCACCATTACAGTAATTCACCTTGCTGACGGTTACAGTACCGGTAGAAACTCCGGTTTCCATGGAACTGGTTCCACTGTATACATCCCCGCCTGCCAGGGTAAAGACAAGAGAATCAAAATATCTGTAATCATTGTGGAACAGATCAAATCCTGTGACATCTCCGGGTAATCCCTGAATTGCAATGGAATCAATCTGACTCAGACCACTACCTGTTGAAGGGGAACTCACAGCAACGATTCTTTCCTGACTGCTGAACCAGCCAACAAGCAGATCTCTACCGGCAAAGAACGGGGGAGAATTACTGTCGATCCTGCAAGTGCGAATGATGTCCGGCATTTCGGAAGAACCAAAAAGATCACTGAACCTGGAAGCTCCTGCGGATGGAAACAGTTGCCATTGTTCTCTGCTTATCTGGTTCAGCGTAATGTAATCTCCATTATCATCAACGATCACAAAGCCGTTGGAGGCAACAGCCTGGGCGGTTCCTGTCTCGTACCATGTACCCCAGAAGGTTCCCCATACGGCAATTTCAGCCTGAAAATCCAGCTGAATGGGAATATCGAATGCTGTTTCCATGGTGGAAGAGCCTCCGGCTGATGCTGTGTAAAGCATAAGGAATCTATCGCCATACGAATTTTCCAGCCCAGCCAGTATGGCAAGTCTTCCATGACCTATGATCCCATCAACCTCCTGAAGATCCGCCCAGTAATCGGTCTGCCCTACACAGAAAAAAAGCGGGGTCATGGTGCTGGAGCCTGAAAAAGCCGGTAGCTGGCTGAACAGAGGAATTCCCCCTTGGCTGATCAGAACCACTGCTTCATCCACCGATTGGTTTTGTTTCCAAAGAACCACACCGCTGTTTACATACCCTGGAGCTTCCTGCACAGCGTAACCGGCTCTAAAATCAGAAGCTGCCATACAGTCAGGCAGAAATGGGAGAGGAGCTGACCAGCAGGTCTCAAGGCTGAGGTCCATACCGGCCCACAAAATATTATCCACGGTGATCTCTGCGGAATCCCCGGAAACAAAGATTCTGATAACCTCATCTTTGCTGTTCAATGCCTGGATCTGCAGAGGGTCAGTTTGAACAAGATCTGTGGCTGCGGTAAAAACTAGGTCATCCATGGCTGTGTTCAACAGATCGGTTCTTCTGCTGTTGTTCTTCACAGGATACATATCCATACCAACCATATCAGTAAACCGTGACATTCTGTTCAGAACTGATGTTGTATCAGTGAAGTATTCCACATACCCCTCAGTGTTTTTTGTACCGTATCTTGCAAAGTAGGATAGCACAGGAAGATCCAGCTCCTG
>JAGLDB010000421.1 GCA_023145935.1 Candidatus Sabulitectum sp.
AAGAGCTTTTAGAGAATCAAAAGCAATTCCAGCTCCAGTGAGAAGAAGCATTAGTCCAATGAACAGGCTGACCACTGTTTCTATGCCCTTGTGTCCCATGGGATGACTGTCGTCAGGCGGCTTGCACCAATATCGGGCACCAACAATTATGGCAATATCTGTGGTCAGATCCGAAAGGCTGTGAACAGCGTCTGCAACAAGAGCTCTGCTTCCTGAAACAACTCCCGCGTAGCCTTTCAATGCGGTTAGAACAACATTAACGAGCAGGCCGGTAACTGCGGCCCGCCGTATGTGCTCCGCCTTATCTGCAGGTTCTCTGGATATACTGGGCATAAAACTTCACACACCTTAGATAATCTGCTGTAGAAATACTCTCATCAACTGAGTGGAGAGCTCCTATTCCCTTTTGATCAAGATGAACAGGCATGAAACGGTATGCATTCTTTGCAACCCTGGAATACCTTCTTGAATCTGTGGCTGCGGGGAAAACACCGCACCTGAACCCCGTATCTGCAGAAACAACATTGAGAATAGATCTTTTCAGAGCCCTGAAATCTTTTGTGTCTGTGCTGGAAACAAACGAAGGCTCAGAAACACTTCCATTGTCAAGAAGCTCAACTTTAACACCCAATGGCTCCACAACGGTGAGAATGTGCTCCAGTACTGCATCAACGGAACTGCCTGGAGATGGTCTGGTGTTAATGATTACCTCTGCTCTTCCTGGAAGAATATTCTCTTTACATCCACCTGAAATAATCGTGGGAGCAAATGTAGTTTGCAGCCAGCCTGCTGACTTTATCTCTTCCGGCACTTCAGGAAGAGGCATACTGCTTTCATTGAGAGCAACAATAGCCCGGGCAAGAATACCAATTGCAGTTCTGTCTGGAGGTACAGATGAATGGCCTTGAACAGCCTCTGCTGAAAGCTGAAAAGAAGCATAGCCTTTCTCTGCAATAGCAACTTCTGCGATAAGGGCTCCATGGGGGTCAGAATAAATGTACCCGCCTTCATCCAGAACACTGCTGCAGAGAATATTTCGGTCTTGCAGGCTTTCTGTAATTGCTTTTGCACCCAGAAGACCCCCAATCTCTTCGTCGTGCCCAAAGGACAAATAAACAGTACGGGCAGGTTTAAAACCTACTGCAAGCAGAAGCGAAACAGCCTCAAGCATTCCAGCAAATCCGCACTTGTAATCTATTGTTCCTCTGCCCCATACTCTGTTTTTAAATATCTCTCCCCGCCATGGGTCGTGAGACCAGCGAGCCGGGTCGCCTGCAGGAACCACATCCTGATGAGCTGCAAGCATAACAGGGTCAAGCGACCTGGAAGGGTCACCGGGCCATTTCAGCAGTATTGAAGCCTCTCCATGAAGCTCCATGTCAAGAGAGGAAAAGACATTCCTCCAGGCAGTTGCGGAATACTTACGCATATTATGGAAAGGCTCCAGAGA
>JAGLDB010000422.1 GCA_023145935.1 Candidatus Sabulitectum sp.
CCAACAGCGTGGTAATGAATTTTACCGCCAACATCACCCTTGCAATGGGTGCCGCACCTGTGATGGCACCATCAATTGCAGAGTCGGCGGAGATGGCCGGATACGCCGGGGCACTGCTTCTTAACATAGGAACAATCAATCCGGAGCTTCTTGAGAGCATGATATCAGCAGGCAGAGCAGCCAACGCAAATAATATTCCAGTGATTCTTGACCCGGTTGGAGCCGGAGCAACAAAACTCAGAACTGATGCAATAACAACACTGCTTTCAGAATTGAAGATTTCTGTGGTTCGTGGTAATGCAGGAGAAATTCTTTCTCTTGCAGGAACAGCAGGTGGCGTGCGGGGAGTAGACTCTCTAACCTCTGGAGAAGGCAGAGAAGAAGTGTTTTCCTCATTTGCTGCAGAAACCGGGATAATAACAGTGGTAAGCGGTGAAACAGATTTCATTACCAATGGCACTGACTGGATAAAGGTTCACAACGGCAACAGATTGATGACATCAATCACAGGAACCGGATGTGGAGCAACTACGGCAGTTGCATGCTTCGCCGCATCGGGAACCCCACTGCTTCAATCGGTAGCCGCCGGTATTGCATGTTACAATATTGCCGGAGAGATCACATCAGAGAACTGCAAGGGCCCTGGATCTTTCGTTCCTGAATTCATAGATCAGCTTGCCGGCCTTGATTCAGATACAATTGCGAAAAAGCTCAGGATGGAAGTAAGTCAGTGAAGCCTGATCTAAGAACAGCTCTTAAACTTTATCTTGTCACAGATCCTGTGCTTCACAGAGGGCGTGGTGTTGCTGCTACCTGTGAGGAAGCTCTGAAAGCCGGCGTAAGATTTGTTCAACTGCGGGATAAAAATGCATCAACCAGGTCTCTTTATGATTCTGCTCTGTCACTTCGTAACCTGTGCAATACGTATTCAAGCTATTTCGTTGTTAATGATCGCATTGATGTTGCCATGGCTGTGAAGGCAGACGGAGTACACCTGGGGCAAAGCGATATGCCTGCGGATACAGCCCGCTCTATCATGGGTTCTGAAGCAATTATCGGAGTATCTGTGAGAACCATTGAAGAAGCTGAAAAAGCGCTGGCTGATGGAGCTGATTACATAGCTGCTAATCTGGTGTTCTCCACAAAGACCAAAAAAGACATAAAAGAACCCCTGGGGCTTGAAATGGTTTCCATTCTGTCAAAGGCTTCGTCTTTACCCATGATTGCAATCGGCGGGATCAATCCGGAGAACACAGCTCTTGTGATCAAAGCAGGCTGCAGTGGTGTTGCGGTTGTAACGGCAATAATGAATGCTGATTCTCCATCTTCTGAGGTCGAGAAATTCACGAAAGCCCTCACTGACCATTACACCATCTGATAGGCGGTGGTTTCGCAGCTACTGCCTGCCGATGTTTTTCATAATCAATTAGAACTCAGCGATCTGCGGAT
>JAGLDB010000423.1 GCA_023145935.1 Candidatus Sabulitectum sp.
TAATCTTAAAGGCAGAAGTCTGCTTACACTACTGGATTTAACCCCGGAAGAATTACGGTATCTTTTGGACTTATCACATAATTTGAAACAGGAAAGACTCGGTTTTCAAGTTCATGAAAGATTTCGCGGTAAAACATTAGCTATGCTGTTCGAGAAACGCTCAACCAGAACCCGCTGTGCTTTTGAAACTGCGTTCGGTGAAGAGGGCGGCCATCCTGTATTCCTCAGTTCAGCTGATATTCAGCTGGGAGTTAAAGAATCTGTTGAAGACACAGCTCGTGTTCTTGGAAGAATGTTTGACTGTATAATGTTCCGTGGCTTCAAGCAGGAAATGGTAGAAGCTTTACATGAGTACTCAGGAGTACCGGTTTATAACGGTCTTACAGACCAGTTCCATCCTACTCAGATTATTGCAGACCTTATGACTATTGAAGAAAATATCGGAGAGCTCAAAGGTGTAAACTTTGTTTATACCGGTGACGGCAGAAACAATATGGCAAACAGCCTGATGATTGGTATGGCAATGATGGGTGTTAACTGCACAATTCTTGCCCCTGAAAGTCTTCAGCCTGAAGAGGATCTTGTTGATACAGTAATGGGCCTTGCCGAGACTAGTGGTTCTGATATACGCATTACAGATAATCTTGAAGAAGCTGTAAGAGGAGCCGATGTAATTTATACAGATGTATGGGCATCAATGGGCGAAGAAGATAAATCAGCTGATAGAATAGCTATGCTAAAGCCTTACCAGGTTAACCAAGCTATGATGGATGCAACAGGTAACCCTGACTGTATTTTCATGCACTGCCTCCCTGCTGTTAAAGGCAAAGAAGTTACTTTTGATGTTATCGAAGGACCAAATTCAAAAGTATGGGACGAAGCCGAGAACAGAAAGCATACAATCAAAGCAATGATGATTGCAACTATCTGCTAAGTAATTTACTTAATAAACAAGAGCCATTTGCCTTAAACGCAAGTGGCTCTTTTTCTATTTTACAATAGTGATACGTCATAAATCACTTAACTTTAAATCCATTCTGAACACTTTTTGAATGTTAGGAAAAAGGAATTTTACGACTCTATAGAAGTTGCTCTACTCGGCTCCTCGTAGTGGGCACTTTTAGAACAAAGTAAACTTTAAGGCTAAATTCATAACAGGTTTAGGAATGGGCTCCCAACCATTATCATTATCATTGTTCATCATAATACCAGCACCACAGTTCGGCTCAATACTTACTGGGAATCCAGAAATAGATAGTTCCTGTTTCCAGCCGAATTTAAAGCATAATGAGACTGATTCTTTTGCTTCTTCAATTTCTCGGAATAAAATACTTGTTTCAGCAAAACCACTAACAAAAAAGCCCACAAGACCAGATTTCTTATATCCGCGCAGCTCCGTTTCAAGTTTTAAATGTCAGTGGCTATGGGGGGGGTGT
>JAGLDB010000424.1 GCA_023145935.1 Candidatus Sabulitectum sp.
GAGGAAGAGATAGACGGGAAGACAAGAGTAGTTCTGGGTCTTAGTAAGAAACTCGCCCCGGTAAAAGCGGCAATTCTTCCACTTTCCAAGAAGCTTTCCGAACAGGCTCGCGAGGTAGAGGGCTTGCTTAGACCCCATTGGCCGGTGCTGTTTGATGTTACCGGTTCAATTGGTAAGAGGTACAGAAGGAATGATGAAATAGGCACACCCTACTGCATCACATTTGATTTTGACAGTCTTGAAGACCGTAAGGTTACCATTCGAGACCGCGATTCTCTTGAGCAGATCAGGGTAGATATGGATAGTCTTGTAGAGGTTATGTCCCGGCTGATGACTGTTGGCTGGGAAAGACAGGAGTAGAGGTAATGGCACTTGCCAAAAGATACAAAGCGAAAGAATCAGAACCCCGTCTGCAGCAGAAGTGGGCAGACGAAGGTATTTACAAATACAACCCGGATTCAGGAAAAGAAATTTATGCAATAGACACACCGCCTCCTACGGTGAGCGGCATGATTCACATGGGCCACATATTCAGTTATGTACAGGCGGAAGTTCTTGCCAGGTATCAGAGAATGACCGGCAAAGAGGTTTTCTATCCATTCTGCTTTGATGACAACGGTCTGCCCAGTGAACGGTTCACTGAAAAAGTGAAAAAAGTAAAAGCGCAGGACATGACACGGGGCGAGTTTGTCAAACTCTGCCTTGAAGTAGCAAAGGATGCCGAGGCGCAGTTCCGTGATCTCTGGAACAGTTTCGGCTTCAGTTGTGACTGGTCATTAATGTATACCACTATTGACCCCTGGGTGCAGCGGATCAGTCAGCGTTCTTTTCTTGACCTTGTGGCTAAAGACAGAGTCTACAGAAAAGAAGCTCCTACTTTGTGGTGTCCCGAGTGCCAGACCGCAGTGGCTCAGGCAGAGACAGAAGACAAAGAGTTTCCCAGCCATTTCCATGATCTTGAATTCCAGCTGGCAAGCGGCAGTGGTGTAATTCCAATTGCCACAACCCGTCCTGAACTGATCCCCGCCTGTGTTGCTGTTTTTGTCAACCCGGATGATGACAGGTGGAAGCATCTGGTGGGCCGGAAGGTAAAGGTTCCTCTTTACGACCGGGAAGTTGAAATTAAAGCCGACGATAAGGTTGATATAGAAAAAGGTTCCGGCGCTGTGATGTGTTGTACCTTCGGTGATACTACTGATATAGAATGGTGGCGTCAGCATGACCTTGATCTGAGGATCATTCTTGACAACCGCGGTCACATGAATGAAACAACTGGATTCCTCCAGGGAATGTACTGGAAAAAAGCCCGGAAGGTCATAGTAGCTAAACTTGTGGAAGAAGGCTACAGCAAGGGTGGAAAAGACATTACCCATGCGGTGAATGTTCACGAGCGCTGCGGAACTCCCCTGGAGTTTCTTGTGAATCGTCAGTGGTT
>JAGLDB010000425.1 GCA_023145935.1 Candidatus Sabulitectum sp.
GAATTGTCAGCAGTTCATCTCCTGCAACTGTTACAATTGAATACCCACCGTCTGTGTTACCTATTAAAAGAAGATCATTTCCATACTGGACGGTCACAGGGGTGAAAGAAAGGCTCACAGCACTCTGGACGGATGTTCTTGTGTCTATTTTCTTCAGAACGCCATCTCTTGAAGAGACAAACCAGATGTTTTCTTCGTTGGAGCAGAGGCTGCCTGGATATTCTCCTGTTGAATAAGAACGCTGAAAGGTTCCCTGATGGTCAAGGATCAGAATCTCATCAGGGACTGAAACCATGATCCCGTCATTGAAGGAGAAAGGTCCACTGAAATATTCGCAGGAAAAAAGCTCTCCCTGTTCAAGGGATACAATGCGCTGAGAAGATCCCGGAGGGCACTCTTTCCAGAAAAGGTCACTATCGGTGGAAAGAACATTGCCTCCCGAGCCGGGCTCACTGGAAATTGTCTCACTTCCCAGAAACAGAACAGATCCGGATAGATCTGTAGAAACCTGCTGGCTGCCGTGGAATGCCGCAGAAACGCGCAAAGCTGCCAGAATACAAAATAACAGCATATCCTCCCCCTTATGGTAAGTAACTATTATCTAAAGAAACACCCGTAGAGGAAAGACTGGAAATTGTGCCGGATGCTGTTATCTTATTCGGTAGGCTGTATTACTTTCTCATTTCAATATGGAGGGAATTATGTTCGACTGGCTTACTCCGGAGCTGATATGGTTCAGTGGTGGAGTGATTCTGATTTTTCTGGAATTTGCAGTTCCAGGCGTTATACTTGTTTTCTTCGGAGTTGGAGCCATCCTCACGTCCATACTGACCTGGGCGGGGATGCTTCCTGGAACAACTGAGCAGCTCATAGTGTTCGGCGTTTCTTCTCTGACTCTGCTGTTCGGCTTGAGGAAGTACGCCAGCCGTTTTTTCAAAGGAGGCAGTACAGAGGAAAGGGACGACGAATACACCGGTAAACTAGCCAGGGTTGTAACCGGGATCGTACCCGGGTCCCTGGAAGGAAAGGTGTTCTTTGAGGGAAGTGACTGGAAAGCAGACAGTCTTGTGAGTATTCCAGAGGGAAGTTCTGTTCGAATCACAGGCAAGAACAACATTACACTGATAGTAGAACCTGTTAACTGAAGGGAAGGATAGAGATGCAGTATTTTGTACCGATAGTGATCATCATGTTGATAATCATAACCCTGTTCAAAACCGCTAAAGTAGTTCCACAGAAATCCGCTTTCGTTGTGGAGCGTCTGGGGAAGTATTCTAAGACTCTTGAAGCAGGATTTCATATTCTGCTTCCTTTTATAGACAAGATCAGATACAAGCTGAGCATGAAGGAAGTTGCCATTGATGTTCCTCCTCAAGTTTGCATAACTAAAGATAATGTATCAGTTGAAGTGGATGGAATTTTGTATC
>JAGLDB010000426.1 GCA_023145935.1 Candidatus Sabulitectum sp.
GCTCTCATCGGAATTCCCCTGGTTCTTTCTCTTTTATGGACATTTGGTCTGGCACAACTGGTTTACGGTTCTCTTAATTTGATGACCTCGATCCTTGGTCTGATCCTCTTCGGGCTCAGTATCGATTACGGCATACATTTTTATGCCAGATACTCGGAAGAACGCGGAGAGGGAAGATCCGTAGAAAAATCAGTTATCACCACATTCCAGAGCTCCGGACAGGCTATTCTAATTGCGGGGCTTACCACTGCTATTTCTCTGTTTGTTCTGATCTTTGCAGATTTTAAGGGATTCTCCGAATTCGGTTTCATTGCCTGTACCGGAATTATCTTTGGTCTTGTATCAATGCTCTTTATCCTGCCTGCTCTTCTAGTGGTGTTTGAGCGAACTTCACTTCTTTCTCTGCAGCCATCCTCCCCCCATGGCAGGAAAGCAGCTTCAACGCCTTTTCCCGCTGCAGGCAGTGTGGTTACTGCAGGTCTGCTCTCTGTTGCAGTTGCAATTATGTTTTTCTCACGGGTTTCATTTGAATACGATTTTGATACGCTTGAGCCCGTTTTTGAAGAATACGAAAAAAGACATCTGGTGATCAGCAGGGTTTACCCCACTTCAAACTACAGAAACCCTGCGTTCATCATGCTGGACGCAGGTGAAGACGTTGAGCCTCTTCTTACAGATCTGCGGGCAAGAGTAGAGAGCGATACCACAATTCTTTCCGTTGAAGCACTTCAAGAGCGTTTTCCAGCAAACCCTGTTGATCAGGCCAGACGCCTTGAATATCTGGCGGAGATCCGTCAGTTGCTTGACGGTCCGTTCTTCACCCTTGCCAATACGGAAGACGTGCAAAGACTCAGACAGGCAGCACAGACAACCGAAGCCATCAGGCTTTCTGATGTTCCTGAATACCTCACTGATATGTTCACAGCAAAAGACGGTTCACTGGGATCCTTTGTTATGATATACCCGGAACAGGGTCTTTCAGATGGTCGTAATTCCATGGCTTTCAGTGAGTCCATCGGCAGAATAGAACTTGCAAACGGAACAATTTATTACGCCGCATCGACCTCGCTTGTAGCAGCAGAAATGCTGCGTTTGCTTCAGCGGGAAAGCTCGTGGATAATCACCGCCACATTCCTTCTTGTTCTGTTGCTTATGTACCTTAATTTCAAAGATGTGTACCTGACACTTCTGGCCTTGATACCGCTGATAGTGGGCATGCTGTGGACATTCCTGTTTATGGAGATCACAGGCGTAAAACTGAATTTCTACAACATGGTGGTTCTTCCGGTGCTGCTGGGCATCGGTAATGATGCAGGTGTACACATTGTTCACCGGTACATTGAACTTGGCCGGGGATCGATCAGGCAGGTACTCTCTACAACAGGAAAACATGTTGCCATGGCTTCAGTGACCACAATGATCGG
>JAGLDB010000427.1 GCA_023145935.1 Candidatus Sabulitectum sp.
AAGAAGAACTATGCTGAAGCTCTTGAGCTGGGAGAGAAGGCTCATGACGAGAATATCATAGCAAATTCTCTCTGTGGACTTGGTTTTCACTGTATTGATTCAGGAGAAATCCGGAAAGCTGATTCATTTCTCAGAAGAGCCGCAAGTATTTCAAGCCGTACCGGCAACAAACCTGCACTCATAAGGGTGCTGTACGGTCTGGCTGCTCTGGACAGGATCAACGGCAATCCCATCCGTTCAGCGGTTACTGCCCTTGCTCTTCTTCACAGCCCGTTTGCAGACTCAGAGTCTGAAGGGTTCTGTATGGAACTGATAGGTGATCTCAGAACAGACCTGGGGAATGAAAAGATGGAGGAACTGCTCCACGATACCGACAATGTTTCTCTGCAGGAACTTATGGATATCCACACCGTTGCAGAGGAACCTGCTGAAGACGGAGCCTACAGAACCCCCTGAAAACACTCAGTAGAACCAAGCAGAAACTTAATTTCCCAGCAGAACACAATTCATAACATCAGTTCCAACCTCGGTCTGCAGCCTTATGAGGTAACACCCGGAGGCAACTTAAGAGCCTGGATATCTGTCTTTCTGGTGAAGAGCAGCAAATATTTACTATTCGGTAATTGCTTCTTCTGCGGGGTTGCACAGTGGCAAATTTGAGGGTAGAATATTCACAGTATTTTGAGGTTTTGCGTCAGACAGGCATTATGTGTAAGGAGCTGTATATGGCACTCTCCACCAAGCCTTTGAGCGGCATGCGCCAGAGGCTCCCCCAGGAGTTCAGAGTAGAAAAATATGTTACAGATACCCTTTGTTCTTCCTCAGTTCAAGCTGGCTTTGAAGAATACGACGGCCCTGTTATTGAACCTCTCGGGCTGTTTGCTGCCAAGTCAGGTGGAGAGCTTGTGGGCAGGCAGAGCTATTGCTTCACAGACAGAGGCGGCCGGGAAGTTATTCTTCGTCCGGAATTGACCCCTTCTCTTGCCCGTATGGTTGCTGCTCAGGGGGAACTGCAGCTGCCTGTACGCTGGTTTTCTACACCGCTTTGTTACAGGTATGAAAGACCGCAGCGTGGCAGAGTTCGCGAATTTCTTCAGTTCAACCTGGACATTCTGGGTTCAGAAAAACTCGCAGCTGAACTTGAAGTTATTCTTGTTCTGCAGGGAATCATGGTTTCCTTCAAGGCACCATCTTCCATATACAGAATTGGCTGGTCCAGCAGAAGGTTCATGACTGATGCGCTTAGTCGGTGTGGAGTAAAAGAGGAACATTCAGCGGCGGTATTCTCTGCAATTGATAAACGAGATAAGATGAGCGCTGAAAAGTGGGCTGATCTTCTTCTTGGGGCATGTGATAACGATAACGGTGTTGCTACTCAGGTAATTGCCCTTGTCTCTGTACAGTCTCTTTCTGACA
>JAGLDB010000428.1 GCA_023145935.1 Candidatus Sabulitectum sp.
CTGAAGGAGATTATTTCCCGGCTCAATTTTTTGACAGATGTAGGGCTGCACTATCTGACTCTGAACCGATCCGCTCCATCTCTGTCAGGAGGAGAAGCACAGAGGATCAGGCTTGCCAGCCAGATAGGCAGTGGATTAACCGGAGTTCTCTATGTTCTGGATGAACCCACCGTAGGCCTTCATCCAAGAGATAATGCAAGGCTTGTTAAAACCCTTGAACACCTTCGGGACATCGGCAACACGGTTATAGTGGTGGAACACGACACTGACACTCTGCTTAAAGCTGATCACATAATAGACTTTGGCCCGGGAGCAGGTTCTCATGGCGGGGAAGTTGTGGCGCAGGGCACTCCAGCAGAGATAATGGCACACCCTGATTCCATTACAGGAGCGTATCTGTCCGGAAGAAAGACAATAGTCCGGCTGGGTGAACCAAGAACAAAGAAAACCCCTATTCTTTCCCTGAATGGAGCAGCTCTTCACAATTTGAAATCTGTAGATTTCAAGATCCCTCTTGGAAGACTCATCTCTGTTACAGGAGTTTCCGGCTCCGGAAAGAGTTCTCTTGTGGGCCAAACCCTGTATCCTGCTGTTTCCCGTCTTATAGGCGGTGCTTCCAGCATGAAGCCTGGTCCATACGATTCTATTGATGGTATCAGACACATCGATAAGATCATCAACATCACACAGGATCCAATAGGTCGCACTCCAAGGTCAAACCCGGCAACTTATACAAAGGTGTTCGACAGCATCAGAAATCTCTTTGCGGAAATGCCGGAATCAAGGATCAGAGGCTACAAACCCGGGCGATTCAGTTTCAATGTAAAGGGCGGCAGATGCGAAGACTGCAAAGGAGCAGGAGTAAAACGGATCGAGATGCACTTCCTGCCGGATGTCTTCATCGAATGCGAAACATGCCAGGGTCTCAGGTTCAACAAGGAAACCCTCAAGATAAAGTTCAGAGAAAAGAACATCTCCGATATCCTGGACATGACCATTGAAAAAGCCATGGTTCTCTTCGAGAGAATTCCCACGATCTACTCTACTCTAAAAGTAATGGATGAAGTCGGGCTGGGTTACATTCAACTGGGTCAGCGTGCTCCCACTCTCTCCGGCGGTGAAGCTCAAAGGGTGAAACTTGCAAAGGAACTAAGCAGACCTTCAACAAGTCACACAATGTACATCCTGGATGAACCTACCACAGGCCTTCACCCCCACGATGTAAGCAAGCTTCTGAATGTTCTGGACCGGCTGGTTTCAGCAGGCAACACCGTTGTTGTCATAGAGCACAACCCCGATGTTATAGTCAACTCGGACTGGGTGGTGGATCTGGGTCCTGATGGAGGCGATGGTGGAGGTGAGATCCTGGTAGCAGGTACTCCCGAGGACATAGCAAAATGCCAGCATT
>JAGLDB010000429.1 GCA_023145935.1 Candidatus Sabulitectum sp.
CTGAAGGAGATTATTTCCCGGCTCAGCTTCCTGACTGATGTAGGGCTGCACTATCTGACTCTGAACCGATCCGCTCCATCTCTTTCAGGTGGAGAAGCACAGAGAATCAGGCTTGCCAGTCAGATAGGCAGTGGTTTAACCGGAGTTCTCTATGTTCTGGATGAACCTACAGTTGGTCTTCACCCCAGAGACAACGCAAGGCTTGTTAAAACCCTTGAACACCTCCGGGACATCGGTAACACTGTAATCGTAGTGGAACACGATACTGACACCCTTCTTAAAGCTGATCACATAATTGATTTCGGACCAGGGGCAGGTTCTCATGGCGGGGAAGTTGTGGCACAGGGTACTCCAGCAGAGATAATGGCACACCCGGATTCCATTACAGGGGCGTATCTGTCCGGAAGGAAAACAATAGATCGGCTGGGTGAACCAAGAACAAAGAAAACCCCTATTCTTTCCCTGAATGGGGCAGCTCTTCACAATTTGAAATCTGTAGATTTCAAGATCCCTCTGGGAAGACTTATTTCTGTTACAGGAGTGTCCGGTTCCGGAAAGAGTTCTCTTGTGGGCCAGACCCTGTATCCTGCTGTTTCCCGTCTTATAGGCGGTGCTTCCAGCATGAAGCCTGGTCCATACGATTCTATTGATGGTATCAGGCACGTCGACAAGATCATCAACATCACACAGGATCCAATTGGTCGCACTCCAAGGTCAAACCCGGCAACTTATACAAAGGTGTTCGACAGCATAAGAAATCTATTTGCGGAAATGCCGGAATCAAGGATACGAGGCTACAAACCCGGCCGATTCAGTTTCAATGTAAAGGGCGGCAGATGCGAAGACTGCAAAGGTGCAGGAGTAAAGCGGATCGAGATGCACTTCCTGCCGGATGTCTTCATTGAATGCGAAACATGCCAGGGGCTGCGGTTCAACAAAGAAACTCTCAAGATTAAATTCAGAGAAAAAAACATCTCCGATATCCTGAACATGACAATTGAAAAAGCCATGGTTCTCTTCGAGAGAATTCCCACTATCTACTCTACTCTGAAAGTAATGGATGAAGTCGGGCTGGGTTACATTCAACTGGGCCAGCGTGCTCCCACCCTCTCAGGCGGAGAAGCTCAAAGGGTGAAACTTGCAAAGGAACTAAGCAGACCTTCAACAAGTCACACAATGTACATCCTGGATGAACCAACCACAGGCCTTCACCCCCACGATGTAAGCAAGCTTCTGAACGTTCTGGACAGGCTGGTTTCAGCAGGCAACACCGTTGTTGTCATTGAGCATAACCCTGATGTTATAGCCAACTCTGACTGGGTGGTGGATCTGGGCCCGGACGGCGGCGGCGGCGGCGGCGAGATTCTGGCAGCAGGTACTCCTGAGGACATAGCAAAATGCCAGCATT
>JAGLDB010000043.1 GCA_023145935.1 Candidatus Sabulitectum sp.
TGCCTCTGTTGAATGGAATGGCGAATTGCAGAATGGCAACAGGGCCAACGCAGGCATCTATTATGCCAGAGCCAGGGTTTGTTCAGAGGAGAGTACTGTCAAGTTGATGCTGCTCCCTTGATTCTCTGGTCACATTAAGCAATACTGAACCCGTTCTGCCAGCCATTTGGCAGAGCGGGTTGTTTTTTAGGGGCTTGTGGATAAATCATCGCTTTGCTCATATTTTTTAGATTCTGAGGCTCAAACAGGCAGATCGCCTGATTTCTCTCTTATTCAAAGGTTTCAGCTTGACAGCGTATCGCATAACATTAAGTCGTGCAGAATGTTGTAATTCCCTACTGAAACAGTTGGTTGACAAACTGACCGACAGTCAAAATAGTAAACTCGATTTTGGGAGTCTGGACACACAGAAGGATTTCAGAACATGACAGAACTGAGAAAAAAGCAAGAAATCAATTTCAGGAAGAACCTGATCATTGATGCTGCGAAGATCATCTTTTTTGACAAAGGGTTTGAGAATTCTACCATGGAGGATATTGCCCACGAGGCTGGCTACAGCAAGGGCTCTCTCTATTCATATTTCACCAGTAAGAACGAGATTTGTTTCACAATTGTCAACAAGTATTTTTCAAAGATCGTTGATTCCATTCAGGAAATATCAGAACGGAGTGTTTCCGGACTTCAGAAACTGGTTTACATAAAGAAAACATTTGTCGATAATTATGCTCAGAACTCTAAGTTCTGTAATATATATGAGACTTTTAAGTACCACCGCAGTCAGTGCTCTGAAGTAGAGAATGAGATAATAATTAATGAATCTTACAACAAGAGGATCAAAGAGCTTATCATTGGAATTGTGCAGTCCGGTATCGACGATAGTTCTATCAAGGCTACTGTTGATGTTGAGAGGCTTTCGCAGTCTTTCTGGAATGAAAAGAATTGCTTCATAGCAGAAACAATGTTCAGTAAAGTTAATGCATACAACTATCTTTTTGATTTGGTAATCGATTCTATAAGAACACCGGAGGATGTATGAAAAAAACAAAATCAGCATTTATCGGGGTGGTTATCCTGTTTGCTGTATGGGTAATGCTAACGGATTTCTCACCGCAGGAAATGATCTTTGGCGGAGCAACTGCTCTGTTGATAGTCTTTCTTTTTCACAGCAGACTTGTTGTACTTGGGGATGTTAAGCTTAACCCGAAATCTCTTGTCTACATGGTCATGTATCTCTTTGTTTTTTTGTGGGAACTGCTGAAATCCAATATTGATGTTGCCCGCAGGGTCATTTCTCCCAGGCTTCCTATCAATCCCGGTATTGTAAAGGTGAAGACAAGGTTGAAGAGCCCGTTGGGAAGAGCATTTCTGGCAAATTCCATAACTCTTACTCCGGGTACTCTCACTGTGGAGATGAAAGATGAGTATTTCTACATTCACTGGATAGATGTAACCAGTGAAAATATCGAAGGTGCTACGGAATCAATCGTTTCAAACTTTGAAAAGTATTTGGAGATTATCTTTGGCTGACACACTCTATAATGCTGCGGCAATAATCGCTCTGATAAGCATTGGGCTCACATTCGTAAGAATGCTTCTGGGACCAACTGCGGCAGATCGGACAGTTGCCCTTGATTGTATGACAATTATTACGATCTCATTGATCGTGTACATTGCCTACTATCTGGACAGGATCATCTATCTTGATGTTGCAATTGTTTATGCACTGATGAGCTTTATCGGTGTAGTGGCCATTGCAAGGTATCTGGAAAGGAGAAAATAATGGAATTGATCGGATCGATAGTTACATTGACAGGTTCCATTGTGCTGCTTCTTGGTGCTCTTGGGATTGTAAGAATGCCTGATGTTTACAACAGGATGCAGGCTGGAACAAAAGCAACGACTCTGGGAACGATTCTCTTTCTGATCGGTATTTCTCTTGGAAATGCTGAATGCGGTTGTTTTGGTAAAATAGCCATACTAATTGTTTTCGTTCTTGCTACAAATCCGGTTTCATCCAATGCTCTTGCAAGGGCAGCTTACTCTTCGGGTATTAAACTCACAGAGCGATCTGTGAAAGATGACCTGAAGTCTGACAGCGAAACGGGGGAAGCGAAATGATCCCCGTAATAATAATCGGTCTCGGAGTAATCATGCTGGCAGCAGCTGTTGCAGCGATCTACTTCAAAAGTCTGCTTGCATCAATTATCAGTGCCGGAGTCATAAGCCTTCTTGCCAGTGTGATCTACCTTATACTTGGCTCTCCTGATGTTGCAATGACTGAGGCATCCATCGGATCAGGCCTTACCACTGTGATCTTCCTCTTTGCTCTGCACAGAGTACGAAAGGGGAAATCAGATGATTAAGAATATTGCGGTGCTTCTGGCTGTTGCGGGACTTATGATGATCTTTCTTCCTTTGATCTCCGGATTCCAGGAGAGAGAGAATTTGAATGAACTGGCTGCGGATTATGTAGACGGTTCCATCAATGAGCTGGGTACTCCCAATGTTGTTACCTCAGTGATCGTGACTTACCGTGGTCTCGATACTCTGGGTGAGGTGACAGTACTCTTTCTTGCCACTGTGGGAGTTGGTCTGCTGTTGAAGGGCAGAAAGGGAGACATGATCCGGATCTCTTCTTCTGAACTGCTGGAAACAACCTCTTCGGTGCTGGTTGCAATGATAATGATCCTTGGGATTTACATCTTTACACACGGGCATCTTACGCCAGGTGGTGGATTCCAGGGAGGTGTGGTTATTGCGTCAGGTTTCCTGCTGCTGATGCTCTCGAATGTGAATGCAAAAATAAGTCATTCCATAATGAATTTTGTTGAATCATTCTCCGGAGTGGCTTATGTGGGTATTGGTGTTGCAGGTATGGTTCTGACCATTGGTTTCCTCAACCCGGGAATACTTCCTCTGGGGCAGTTTGGAAACTTGTTCAGTGCAGGAGCTATTCCGGTTATCTATTCTCTTATCGGCCTGAAGGTTGGTTCAGAACTTACCAGCATTCTGGTCACAATGAGAGGTGAATAATGATATCAATGTATACACTTATACTGGGAGTTGCTCTTCTGATCATAGGATTTTATGCAATGCTGACAAGAAAGAATCTGATCAAGATAGTGATCGGATTCTCCATTGCTGACACAGGTACTCACATCATTATTGTTTCTCTGGGATACCTCAGAGGCAAGACTGCTCCCATCATTGATGGGGCGGTTAATGCTGTGAATGCTGTTCAGAAGGTTGTAGATCCAATCCCTTCAGCCCTGGTGCTTACTGCGATCGTTATCGGGCTTGCTGTAACCGCGGTAATGCTCAGTTTCATCGTTGAGATGTACAAGAAAAACAAGTCTCTTTCAATAGACGACTATCAGGAGTTAAAATGGTAAGCCCAATATACATACTCGTACTGTCGCTGGCTGTTGGATTCCTGCTGTCGATTCTTGATAAGGGCGGAAGAAAACTGTCGCTTACAGCGTTTTACGGAGTTCTTACCTTCAATGTTGCAGTGATGGCAGACTGGCTTTACAGGCTGGTTTTCCTTCATGTGCCTGCGCTGGTAATTAACACCGCCGGTTTCAACGCCCCGATCTCCATTAACCTGGAGCTGGGAATAACGGAAGCATTTGTGTTGCTGCTGGCAAACCTTACAGGTTTGATGGCTGCTGTTTACCTGCTTAAGAGATTTAAAGAGGGCAGGGTTTCCTCACTTATTCTCTATCTGGTTCTTATCATGGGTGTGAATGGTCTGGTGATGACACAGGATCTCTTCAACATGTTCGTATTTCTTGAGATTCTCTCTATCTCCACTTTTGCCCTTACAACTATCAAAAAGACATCAAAAACACTTTCAGCCGGTTTCAAATACATGATCGCTGGAGGCGTTGCATCCACATTCTTTCTGCTGGGAGTAGTTTTTGTTTACTACTTTACAGGAAGCTTGAATCTGGGCTTTCTTAAGGCAGGCCAGTTTGTGAATTCCGGTCTGATAGCTTTGTTCATGCTCTCAGTCTCGGTGTTTATAGAACTGAAGCCGTTCCCTGCCAACGGCTGGGCGCTGGATGTGTATCAGTCTGTTGACTCGGGTATCGTATCGATTATTGCTGTTGTTAATTCTGCCGCTATCGGGTTTGTCTTTTACAAGATAATGCCGCTGATGCCTCAGAATTTCCTTACTGTTTTCGGTATTGCAGGAGTTGTTACATTCTTCTTCTCAAACATGATGGGTCTGAAGCAGGATAATGCAAAGAGACTTCTTGGATATTCTTCAATAGGTCAGATGGGTCTGCTGCTGGCAAGTCTTGTTTTCACCGCCGGCGTTTCAACCAATGTCAGATATCTGATAATTGGAGGGTTGTTTCTTAATCACCTGATATCCAAAGCAGGTCTTTTCTGGCTGGCGGGAATAGTTAAGCAGGATAAGATCAAGGACTGGGGCATTCTGCGGAACAGGAAACCTCTTCTGGTTCTGTTCGGGTTGTTCATATTTGCTCTTTCCGGTCTTCCTCCTTTTGCGGGTTTCTGGGCAAAGTGGGAATTCGTGAAAGTTCTGGTGGACGCAAAGATGTTCTTTGTTCTTACCTCTGTTCTGGTTGGATCTCTTTTCGAGTTGATCTTTCTGTTCAGATGGTTCACCTCTGTGGTGAAAGATACAGATATTGCAAGTGAACCACTGGTCTCTCCAGAAAATAGTAAGTCAGCTCCTGTGATTGTATTCGGTCTTCTGGCAGTGATCATTTCCTTTGGAATAATGAGATTCTTCTACCAGTTCAACTGGATACAGGTCCTGCCCGTACTTGCGGTTCTAGTAATTACTCTTATAGATTCCCTGCCCTCAAAGGTGAAGGGATTTCTTTCTCTGGCTGCAGTGGCTGGATACGGATATTACATTTACCCTCTACTGGAGAGTAATATCCAGCTGTTTTTTGGCGTGATCTTCATAATCGGCAGCGCTGTTAATCTTATCAGTACACTGAACAGGAAGAATCAGAGCAAAGGTTTTTACGGTTTTCTGCTCATGATGATATTCTCCTTTGGAAATCTCTTGATCGCATCAACATATCTTGAATTTTTCCTGAGTTGGGAGTTTATGACCATTTCTTCCTTCCTTCTGATACTCAGAGGACAGAAGGCCCAGAGAGCTTCGCTGATGTACATGATTTTCTCAACCGCAGGAGCTTACCTGATAATGGTGGGGTTCAGCTTCGCACCGGCACTCACATCGGCTTCGGCTCTGATACTGTCAATTGCTGAAGTGAATTTGCCCTTGATCTCAATAATTGTGCTGGCCATAGGGTTCATGATTAAGTCAGGCTCACTGGGAGTACATATCTGGCTGCCGGAGGCTCACGCCGAAGCTGAATCGGATGTTTCATCCTTTATTTCGGCAATACTGCTGAAGGCCGGTGTGTTCGGATTGCTCATGCTGGCAATTTCTTATGTGAGCCATGCTCCATCCTTTGATGTGTTCTACTGGATCGGCTGGATCGGTGTATTGACCGCTCTTGTGGGAGCCTTCATGGCTTCTTTCCAGGAAGATGCAAAGAGACTTCTGGCATATTCCAGCATGAGTCAGGTTGGATATGTAGTTGCGGCCCTTGCGCTGATAACCCATCTGGGGTGGGTAACAGCGTTGTACCTTGCTTTCAATCACATGATGTTCAAGTCAGCATTGTTCATTGCCATTGCAGGTATTTACTACCGTACTCACACAAGAACCATGTACAAAATGGGTGGGTTGATCTCGAAGATGCCCTGGACATACATGACGGTGCTTATGGCGATAATAGCAGTTTCAGGTGTGCCGCCTCTGTCGGGATTCGGCGGGAAATGGCTCACCTACACTGCATTTATCACAAAGGGATGGTACCTGCAGGCAGGAGTTCTTTTCTTCGCCTCCGGTGTGAGCTTCCTTTATCTGTACCGGTTGATCCACACGATCTTCCTCGGCCAGTTGAAATACGAGCATCAGAATATCAAGGAAGCCCCGTTTTGGTTCATCATTCCCCAGTACATTTTTCTGGGGGGGATCATGGCAATATCCATGTTTCCGAATCTGATAATCAAGCCTCTGAATTCCATCGCCATGCGTTACTTCGAATCATCAATTCAGATCGATGGATTGACCATCGTAAGTGATCTGGGCTACTGGAACGGGAATATGGTGATGTATGTAACAATGGCTGTGTTCGCTGTGCCGTTCATTCTGCTCATGCTTGTTAAAGGCAGAACACAGAAAGTGGAGCAGTTCAACATTGTCTATGCTGCCGAGAGACCGGAATCTCCACAGACAACCCATGTCGCTCACAATATGTATGCACACTACAGAAAAGCACTTGGCAGATTAACGCTGCCCAGAATTCAGGATTTCTGGAACGGTGTTGCTGAGTGGGCTCATACCTCCGGTGGTTTCTTCCGCCGGGTATATACCGGGAATGGTCAGACATATGTTCTGCATATAATAATGTATATCGTAGTGATATATGTTGTAATGGGAGTACAATAATGAGTATATGGACACAAGTATTATACGCTGCCATTTCAGTAACCGTTGCCACCGTGTATGGCCTTACGCTGGGCGGAATTGTCCGGAAGCTGTATGCCAGGGTCCATGGAAGATTCGGCCCGCCTGTATGGCAGCCCTTTCTTGACATAATTCAAACCAGCAGCCGAAGAGTATCAGTGTCACATGGGAATATGTTCCTTCTCGGGCCAGTTTTCAGACTGGCAGGTGGGCTGGGTACATATCTCTTCATTCCGGTAATTTACGGTTCTGCTCTGTTCGGCAATTTTTCCATGACCGGTGATCTTCTTCTTGTGATGTATTTTGTCTTCTTCGGCCAGCTGGGAATGGCTCTTGGGGCAGGTCAGGGCGGTCACCCTTACTCGCCACTGGGAATTGCCCGTGGTCTTGCCCAGATGTCTGCTTTTGAAGTTCCGTTCACTCTTGCTGTTATTGCTGTTGCAATTCAGTATCACTCGCTGAACATCACATCCATTGTTGCGGCACAGCAGGGCAGTTTCCTTAACTGGACACTTTTCACAAACCCGCTGGCTGTGATCGCCGCCATGATCTCCATGCTGGGAATGAACATGCATTCTCCGTTCAGCATAGTTCTGGCGCCGCAGGAGATACCAATCGGTCCGCCTATCGAGATGAACAGCGGTTTTCTTAGTATTCTGCAGACAAACAGAGGTCTTTTCGCTGCTGCTAAATTGGTTCTTTTCATGAACCTGTTCTTCGGTGGAGCCACCAATCTTCTTGAGATGATAGCAAAGACTTTCTTCATCTACATGTTCTCGGTATTTGTAGGGGCGGCATATCCACGGTTCAGACCTGAGCAGTCTTTCAGGTTCTTCCTGAAATGGCCAACCGTAGTCGGTGTACTGTCCATTATCTACATAGCGTATCTTGGGGGTGTATTGTGAACAAAAAACACATAGACGAGATAGAAGATCAGATGAAACTGGCTAATGAGGGACTTCCGGAAAAGGAACGCTGCCTCTTTGCCGACGCCCGTCCTTCCACTGTTGATGCGTTCAATAAATACTACGAGGGCTTTTTGAACTGGGCTCGTTCCCGCTCGCTCTGGATGCTCGCATTCGGTACCGGTTGTGGTGCCACAGAGCTCAGGCCTCTTATGACTTCCCGGTATGACATGTTCAGGTATGGAATTGCTCCCAGACCCACACCCAGGCAGGCTTCTGTTTTTGTTGTAGGTGGTTACGCTTCCATAAAGACCATCAAACGAATCGTACGGAGTTACGAGCAGATGCAGGGTCCCAAGTATGTAATAGCACTTGGAAGCTGCACCATCAACGGCGGAATGTACTTTGACAGTTACAACACCATCAACAGGCTGGATTACTACATCCCGGTGGATGTGTATATCGCCGGTTGCATGCCCAGACCTGAAGCACTTATCGCAGGTTTCAACAGATTAAAAGAAAAGATAAGAGCAGGCGAGTGCGAAGGAATGAACGAGTATGCAGAGAAGTTTGACTGGTTCAAGAAGAATCAGAAACAGATCATCAAAGACTGGAATATGCCGGACTACAACTGGTAACAACAGGAGTAAATATGGAGCAACTGATAAAAAAATTAAAAGGAATGGTCCATCTCAGGGCATACAGGAAGCAGAGAGATGATCTTCATTTTATAACGGTGGACAAGCCACAGCTGGAGATGATCCTTGCTCACTTGAAGAACAACGAAGGATTTACCCATCTGGCTTTCCTGCAGGCTGTGGATCTTATAGAGGGCGGTAAGTTTCAGCTTACATATATGCTCTATAATTATGGCACAAGTGTTAATCTTGGAGTGAATGTTCTTATAGACAGAGACAATGCCGAGATGAATTCCATTCACAAGTTGTGGGCTCACGGGTGGCAGTATCAGAGGGAACTGCACGAGCTATACGGCATTGATTTCCCTGGTTCTCCACGGGTTCATGAATCATTCGTTCTTGAAGGCTGGGAGGAAATGCCTCCCATGAGAAGAGATTTTGATACACTGGAGTACTCCGATAAGACCTTCTACCAGCGTCCGGGAAGATCCACAAATGATCCTGCAGAGTACATGAAAGAGAAAATGTATAAACACTATCCACCATCTCCCGGAATCAGGAGGGATGATGAGTAATTTATCCAAAAACAAATATAGCGGGTATGATGCGGACAGATCAAAGTATCCGGAGATGGAGAACGGCAAAGCTGTTATTGATCTTGATTCACACAAGTTCACTAAGATATGGCAGGGTCCCCAGCACCCGGGTGTAACAGGGAATATGTCTGTTGAGCTTGTTATTAACGGCGATGAGATCGTCTGGGCTAAAACACATCTTGGCTACCTCCACAGAGCTTTTGAAAAGCTTATGGAAAGAAGAAAGTACATACAGTGCTTTCCACTTGTCTGCAGGATATGTGTACCTGAGCCTGATACAAACGAGTACTGTGTATCCGCTGCCATGGAAGACCTTGCAGGGATAATTGTTCCTGAAAAAGCTCAGTGGCTTCGAACTCTTAATCTTGAGATGTCTCGAATAGGCAGCTATCTCATGTGGTTAGGTGGTCAGGCCGGTTCTCTGGGTATGGGTGCAATAGGTCAATGGACTGTGGGTATGCGTGACTTCTGGCTGGATCTTTTTGAAGAGATGACCGGAGGCAGGGTATACCACATGTACATGATTCCAGGCGGTGTGAGAAAAGATCTTCCGGATGGTTTCAAAGAAAGAGCGAGGGATCTGATCGTCAGAACTAGAAAACTTCTTGGGGACGTCGAGAACACATTCCTTTCCAATGCAATAGTGAAATCAAGATTGCAGGGGCTTGGGATCATTACACCGGAGATGGTGGATGAGTACGGTATTGTGGGCCCCAATGCAAGAGCAACCGGAAGAGAGTATGACATAAGGATCAACAATCCGTATGTGAAGTACAGCGAGCTTGATGTAAAAATGATAACTTCCACTGTGGGAGATGCTTACGCAAGAGCACAATTGAGATACAATGATCTTCATCAGAGCCTTGACCTAGTATCCGAGATACTTGACAGAATACCGGAAGACGGTGCGATACAGGCAGAGATGCCCAATCTGGTCAACTGGAAGATACCACCTGGACAAACCTATGTGAAAGCTGAATCAACTCGTGGTGAACACGGATTCTATATGGTTTCCGATGGCACTGGAAAACCAAGAAGGGTTTTTGCCAGGGGTGCCAGCTACACCCATGCGATCTCTGTTCTGGAAGAACTGGCAGTGAACATCAGCCTTTCTGATCTTGCTGCTCTTATGGTTTCTCTCCACACATGCCCACCGGAAATTGAGAGGTGAAAAAATGAAACTGAAAGATGTACTGTCACCTCTAAGGGTCTGGGAGCGGGCAGCTCAAAAACCATGGACCATCAAAGATCCCATAAATGACAGACCTGGAGCTGACAATTACAGGGGATTTCACAAGAACGATTTCAGTAAGTGTATCGGTTGTGGAACCTGTGAAGAGATCTGTCAGAATGATGCAATTGATATTGTTCCGGTTGAAGGGCAGGAAACAGTTGAAGGCGATAGCGGCTTAAGGCCATTGATTGATTATGGCCGTTGCTGCTGGTGTGCCCTCTGCGTGGATGTTTGCCCCACAGGCTCACTTACAATGTCAAACGACTACACCTGGATCGCTGATGACCCTGAGGATTACAGGTTTGTTCCAGGAGCAGACAAGACCAAGTGGCAGGATTCAAAGGTTGGTTACAGCCGCTCTCCAGACATCCAGATCCTGGATTATGACAGAGTAGATATGCTGGAGATCAAACCGGAAGACCGTGACAAGTCGTTTATTGAGATAGTAAAGGGATACAACAAAGAGCAGGCCATGAAGGAAGCAGAGAGATGCATTCAATGTGGTCTCTGTACAGCCACATGTCCGGCTCATATGGACATCCCGGGGTACATCGCTGCCATCAGGGATGATGATCTGGATAATGCCCTGAGGATACTCTATGAAACAAACCCCATGCCGGAGATATGCGGTCGTATCTGTACACACAAGTGTGAAACCGTATGTGCTCTGCACAACAATGGTGACCCATTGGCCATAAGATGGCTGAAGAGATACATCGTTGATCAGATCCCAGCAGATAAGTACCAGGAGATCCTTGGAACAGCCCATCTTGCAGATGAGATACTGAACCGGAAAGTTGCCATAATCGGAGCAGGCCCTGCAGGGGTATCAGCTGCCTACTATCTGGCAATAATGGGCTACAAAACGAAGATATTTGAAGCCCTGCCTGCGTCAGGTGGTATGGCCAGATACGGTATTCCAGAGTACAGGCTTCCTTACGATCAGATCGATAAGGATGTTGACTACCTGAAAACACTTGGTGTAGAGATACAGTACAACACCAGAATAGGTACAGACATTTCACTGGAGGAACTGCACAACAGTTACGATGCTGTGTTCGCAGGAACAGGGCTGCATCTTGGCAGAAGCACACGGGTTCCAGGCGCAGATCATCAGAGGGTCTATTTCGCAACAGACCTTCTTCGTGAAGTTACTCTTGGGAACGAGATTGATGTGGCGGAGAACATCGTTGTTATCGGTGGCGGAAATGTGGCAATGGATATCACAAGAACTCTGGCAAGACTTCAGAATCAGAAGTACGGCAAGGTGAAAGTTCTTGCTACCTGTCTGGAAGCAGAGGAAGTAATGCCTGCGGACCTTGAGGAAATAGTGGAGGCTCGTGAAGAAAATGCTATTATTGACCCTGCATGGGGACCGAAGGAAATAGAGATCAAAGACGGAAAAGTACAGGGACTTCATGTGGTGAAGTGCCTCTCTGTGTTTGATGAAGATGGAAGGTTCAACCCGAAATTTGATGAAGAGCAGAAGAAGTTCTTCAAGGCAGACATGATTGTTGAATCCATCGGTCAGGGAATGGATCTTTCCTACCTCTCTAAAGACATCAAATCGAAACTTAAATTCAGTCCCAGGGGCAGAATCGAAGTAAATGACAAATTCCAGTCAGAGTTGAAGTGGTTCTTCGTTGGTGGAGACATCATCGAAGGCCCCGATGTTATTCACGGTATTGCCAACGGCTTTGTGGCTGCCCGTGGAATCGACAGCTACCTGAACAGGAATTAGACCAGACCAGAAACCCGCTCCGGTACCTGATATGCCGGAGCGGGAAATGTTTCCATGTAAACTAGTCAGTTCTTTATTGGCATGCGGTAGAACAGGTACAGATTACTTTATTTGTATTGACTCTGTCTGAACTTATTGATAGCATCTAAGTTCT
>JAGLDB010000430.1 GCA_023145935.1 Candidatus Sabulitectum sp.
CATGCTGGCTCTGGAAAGAATGTCCACACGGGATTCATAACCGCTGATACCCGCCACCACAGCCCAGGTCTGGTCAGAAGCAGGATTGCCTGCTGGAAGTCTTTCAGATGGAATTCTCTCAGCTTCAATTGTGAAAGTTCCCTGTCCATCTCTGGTATATGCGTAAACGGTGACTCCGTAAACTGCGTCTTCTTCACAGTACATTGTTACCGATTCATCGGCGGCATTATCTGTATTGCTCACTCCGCCTTCTGCTTGAAGAACATACCCCGGGCCGCTCACAAGCATGTCCAGATCGAATTCTCTCTGGTCTCCGCGAAGTTCAATAACAAGAGTACTTCCAGCCTCTCCGTGAACCGTATAGAACCTCTGGGCGGCAGTAGTCTCATCTATTCTACCGTGAACCAGACCAGCAATAGGGTCTGTTTCTGACAGCTCCACCGAGACCTCACACGATCCTTCGCCTGTAGGACTCATGAATCCAGGGGCAATCCACAATGTGTCGCCCCTCTGGGTCCAGAAACAGAATCTCTCATCCCCTCTATCGGTCATCATGAATGCAGAAGGTTCTCCATAGCCACTGAAAAGCCTCACATCCCCATCTCTCAGTTTGTCAAAAACCCCTGAAATGGTGAAAAAACCCGATGACGGAGCAATGAATCGGAGCAACTCCGACTGGCCGAATCCGGTTTCAACATCAACCGGACGGAACTGGCGCACATCTGCTGCAACCTGAATCAAATTGAGTCTGTAGGGAAATTCCTCCAGATCCTCTCCTGTATCATAGGGATGAACCTCTACCACTGCAGGTAGATCGCCTGCAGGAATAAGAAGCCCCTCAGATAAGAGATAAGTGCTGGATGAATAGAGAATCTCTCCGCTGGCATCACGAACAAGAATATCAAGATCTCCTTCATCTTCATAAGTCATTTCAAGAAGCGATTCGCTTTGCAATCCAGGCAGCCTGTAACGCTGCACATTACCCTTTATGGCGTCAGCAGTGATGGATCCGGAAAGAACATCCATTTCACCAGACCGCATTATCTCAAGAGAATAGTCTCCGCTGCCGCCTTTGTTATATCTTGAAACCACAACCTGAAGGCTCTCGCCTTCAAGAAGCCCCATTGAAAGCTTCTCCATTGAATTAGCACTGTAGCTCCCGGCCCACAGACTGTTTCCAGCTCCGTACAGCTCAAGGTCAAGATCAGCAATGTTGTCAGTTCCCCGTATCAGGAAATTCCATTTACCCTCTTCCTCTGCTGTGAATGTCCATATCTCCGCCATTTCAGAGGAAGTAAGAGAAGAAGAGGTACCCCCGCTGGTAACAGGTTCAGGATCGAGATACTCTACAGTGAACTCTACAGGTTCATCGCTCACCGCCTTGATCCAGAACCAGTAGT
>JAGLDB010000431.1 GCA_023145935.1 Candidatus Sabulitectum sp.
TGTCAACAGCACAGTATTTGCTTTACACTGGCTTCCGTGCTATTTATCTGGACATGTCAGATTCTTATGAAGGGGGTTGAATGGGCGGTTCACAGTATTTTGTTGTAGCAATTCTTGCGGCAATCGTGGTACTGCTCTATTCCAGAAAACTGTCTCCTTCGGTGATATTCCTTTCTGCAGCAGCAGTTCTTGCTTTTTCCGGCATTATCTCTCCCTCAGAAGCTCTAGCCGGTTTTGGCAACGAAGCCATAGCCGCAATGCTCATGCTGCTTATACTAAGTCAGATCATCTGGAGAACCGGTTTTGTGCAGTGGATCTTTGAGGTAAGGCTCAAGCCCTCAAACAGGTACAGGGTCTTCCTTGCCCAGATGATGCCTTTTGTTGGTGGAAGCTCTGCTTTCATGAACAACACCCCGGTTGTTGCCATGATGATCCCTTTTGTGACCGACTGGGGAAATCGCCACAATGTACCGGCTTCGAAATTACTAATGCCGTTGTCGTGGGCAGCTATTCTTGGTGGAATGGTTACGCTTATTGGTACATCCACCAACATGATAGTGAACAGCCTTGTTGTTGGAGCCGGCGGAAAAGAGCTCTCAATCCTTGATTTCACCCCTGTTGGTCTGATGATGTTCATTGGTGGTATGGGCTATGTGCTGCTGCTGGGTTACAGAACACTTCCTCTGCGTAAAAGCCCTTCAGAAAAACTTGCGGAAAGCCCCAGAGAGTACATATCAAATCTTATAGTTGAAACAGGTTCGGATCTTGTTGGCAAAACCGTGGATTCAGCAAGCCTCAGAAGCCTGAAGGATCTATTCCTGGTGGAGATACTTCGAGGTGATTTTGTAATAGCACCTGTGGCGCCCACTGAAGTTCTGGAGGCAGGGGATCAGCTTCTGCTCGCAGGAAAGATCTCTGCAGTAGCAGAGCTCGCCGCTGGTAGAAAAGGCCTTTCTCTGGCAGGGGAAGAAGATTTCCCCACTGCAGAAAAAATACATGTGGTGAAAGTTGTTGTTTCCCCCAGATCATCTTTCATAGGGACAAAAGTAAAGAACACAAACTTCAGGGGCAGATTCGATGCGGCTATTCTTGCTGTTCACCGGCAGGGCAAGAGAGAGGAAGGCAAGATCGGCGATATGAAACTCAGGTCCGGCGATCTTCTTCTGCTTGTAACCGGGGATGATTTTGCCGGGTCAACCAGAGATACAGAGGATTTCTTTGTGATCTCCATGATCAAGCAGATACACAACATAGATCTGAAGAAATCCATCTTCATTACAGCTTCAAGTTTTTCATGCATACTTCTCAGCATATTCGGGCTTGTTCCTCTGTTCAATTCCCTTCTGGCTCTTATTGCAGTTTTTCTGATATCAAGAATTGTTTCTTCCAGTGAGC
>JAGLDB010000432.1 GCA_023145935.1 Candidatus Sabulitectum sp.
ACTGACAGGATCTGGATGAGGGGCTATGTTCATGAAGATGTATTGTGGAATTCGCAGGAGGATGGGGTCTTCGTTCGGGATACTCCTTCCGGTAACGCTGATCATACAGCCCTTGTTCAGGAAGAAATGGGTCAGATGTTCCCTTCTAAACCCGATGCTGCATACGCTGTTCACTACACATATCAGGGAGATCTTCCTTCAGAGTTCTGTGGAACCATCCAGTCATTTATTGGCACGGAATGCACAGGTGTTTTATCGGGGGGCGTCCCGGGCGTAAGCACTGTGAGTCGTTCGAGCACCCTGGGGCCGCGTGATCTTGCAGGCCACCTTATGGATGCGGATCCATCCACAGTGCCGGCAACGCGGCAAGGTTTTGAATCCTGGGATGGTGTGAGTCCGGGGCTGCATTCAGGATATGAATCACAGTCGGAACCACACTACTTCTGGGGAGTACCGTCCTGGAGTATTTCCGGTGGCATGGCATTTGCACGCATATCAGCAGATACTGTGGCAGAGGTTGATCTTGTTGCTACGGGTCTGCAGGATGCTGTTTTCTTTGGCGGATGTTTTCCCTGGTATGGTTTCTGGATGTACCATGAGGTAGTGGGGGAAACCGGTTTTAACATTCCTGTAATTCGATATGACGGTGTTGTTGTTAATCATTCGTTCAATACAAAATTTCCTGTGGGTACTCAAGTTACAGGCAATCAATTCTGGCATGGTCGACTACGCCGCGGTCCTTTTGGTGGCACGGAGTATATAGTATCCCAAGATCAGTGCTATTTCTGGATGACTGGCGGAAACATCGGTCTTTATGAATCCGAGAAGACTGTAACCTGTATAAGTGATGCTTATGTGTACAGCGTTAACTCCCAGACCGGGGCCACAAGCAGCAGGCTTTTAGCTGTTGGTACCACTTCACAAGACAATAGTGATATTGAGGCTCCTCCAACTGCCCACTCAAAAATCTGTCGTATTTACCAAAGTGGTGCAGCTCTGGTGGAATACAGTACCCCTTACGGGATTCTTCAGTACGACATACTTTATCCTCCCGGGGGAGGAGCAACAGATGTTACTGAAGAGAGTTCATTAACTGCAATGGAAGATGTTAGCATAGCTGTTGAACAAGAAAGATCTTTTGCTGTGCTGTCAAATCCGGCCAAAGAGAGCCTTGATGTATTGGTTTTCGGCTCGTCTGGTGACAAGTGGAATCTGGCTGTTTTCGATATTTCAGGTCGGTGTGTTCTTGCTGATACTGGTGTTTGCAGAGAGGTCGGCTCAGTCTTGAATTATGGTACCGGCAGTTTTCCATCCGGGATTTACATTATCAGAATTGAAGTCGAAGGTGAGGATGAGGTGCAGAGTATTAGCATTGTACATTAGA
>JAGLDB010000433.1 GCA_023145935.1 Candidatus Sabulitectum sp.
TTATTCAGGCTTCCGGGTTCCCATATACTTGTCTCCCCTGATAACCTTGCTCATTACCTCTATGTCATCCCGGAGGTGCCATCCGGTTCTTTTGTAAAATTCAATAGCCGGATTATCTGAGAATATGAACAGGTGAAGTTTTTCAATGCCTGCCTGGTAAAGGGCAGCTTCAGCCTTATCCATCAAGGCTTTACCAATGCCGGAACCGTGCAGGTTCTCTTTCACTGAAAGATGGTATATGTAGCCCCGCCTGGCATCTTCCCCGGCCATTACAGAACCCACGGCCTGTTCACCTTCGAAAGCGGTAAAACAGTATTCACCGTTCCTTCCAAGAAAAAAAGAATGTCCTTCTGAAGAGTCTGACCCTGTGATGGCGTTGCCTGGGAAACTGCTCCACAGCCTTACCAGATCAGTGTAGTGCTCCGGTTTCATTGGTCGGATGATCATGATATGGGCTCAGGGTAGATTCCAGGACTGCTCTCATGAATTACAGTAGCTTTGCAGACAGATTGAAAGAAATCAACAGGACCAGCTCCTCCAATCACTCCGTAGCCGTAACCCTGTTCCCGCATGCAGTGAAGAACTTCAAGAGTAACAGCCTTACCAACACCGGTGTTCCTGTATTCCTCAGAGACTCCCACCGGCCCCAGAAAGCCCAGTGCGGTGCAGTCCCACACGCAGAATCCTGCAAGTTTTCCAGTTGATTCATCAACAGCAATGATCATGGTTGACGGCGTTCTGCTGATTGCAGGCAGCACTTCAGCCGCCCAGCCTGATGAGAAGTTGGCCTCTATCCATTTTCGAATAGTATCGCCCTCATGAGCAAATGATCGTCTAAGCCTGAACCCGTCACAGCAGAACCTCTCTGGAACTGCGTACAGGGGAACAAGAAGATCGGGCATTTTACAAGTTCAGAAAACTACCGAGGAACATCACTGATTCATTCCCGGTGATCGCGTAAATAATGCTCAATATTATACCAAGCACTATGAAGCCCATCATTACAGCCTTGCAGGAATCCTGTCCCTTGATGGATCCAAGCTGCTTGGGCTCCCGGCCCAGATAAGCACTGGCAGCATAAAGTTCTTCGCCTATCAGTGTGTAATCGCAGGTTGTGATAAAGAAGGGAAGCTGGGTCACAGCATCAGTTCCAGCGATCTGTATTGCTCCTGACAGCGCACCTGTCTCCGCAAGGATCAATGACTCCGCCCAGAACATTCCCAGATAAAAATTTGTTGCCGGTTTATCGCGCATCATAATTCCATTAACTCCGGCTACATAGGCAAACTGACTCTGGGTAAGGAAGAAAACACTGTCTGTGTCGTATGCGTCCGGTCTTCCAGCCTCCATGTAGGCCTGGCGAACAGTCTCTTCACACAC
>JAGLDB010000434.1 GCA_023145935.1 Candidatus Sabulitectum sp.
ACTCCGGAGATGGGCATAATAAAAATAAAGGTGTGCACGGCAGTGGCTCCGAACTTCTGGAGCATCAGATTCCAGGAAATAAATCCATATGCTGCTGTGACCAGTGACTGGTAAAGCAGGGATAAAAAAACGGACATATTCAGGGTGCCGACCATGGGACTATCCCAGAGCCATCCCCCCAGAAAAAAGAAGGGAATGGCGAAAAGCATTGGGTAGACGGTGACCTGAACGGCATGAAAATCGGCAATGATTCGTTTGAGATAAATTGCATTGCATCCCCACAAAGAAACTGCGACCAGCACAAAGAGATCTCCTTGGTGAATATCCCCTGAAAGTCCTCCCTGATCCAGCAGGAGGCACAGAACTCCACTGAATCCAAAAGCAATGCCAATGCTTTTTTTCATGGTTATGCGGTCGCCAGGAATATAAAAGTGGGCGAGCATCAACACAATGAAGGGCAGCAGATTGGAGATAAGAGTGCCATGGGAAGCGGTTGTTTTGCTCAGACCGATGTAAAAACAGGAAATCTGGGTCATGAAGATCAGGGCGAGTTTCCCCATCTGGAATACTTGTTTCCGATTTTTCAGTACAAGGGGTTTTTGAGTAAGAGTCGCCCATGTAATAAGGGCCATGGCCGCAATGGAAAATCTGAGCCCTGCCACGGTGAAAATACCAAATCCCCCAAGACTTATTTTAATTGCCGTTGCATTGGCACCGAACAGAATACATAAAAATGTTGCGTACAGTGACGCCCTCAGAGGAAGACTGTTCACAGACCCTTGGCAAGGGATAATGGTAGTGTTGGTTTTCATGTTAAGATTTACTCCAGATGACGCCTTTAGGCAGTTGTGTTTTTCTTTTTACCATACCCGACGTCTCCGGGCAATGCAGCTTTTTTTACCAGCGCGATTTTTCGATCAAGGGAGGGGGGAATTTCAAGAGATTGTGGTAGCATTGTAAATGATGGGCCTTCAGGAAAGATGATGGAATATTGCTCCTGAAGGCCAGCTAATTTATAAAAAATCGGCAAGATCCCCCCGGAGTCTTTAGACCAGGGGGGGGGCGACTTAGAATTTTTCGGTCAATGCCTTTCCATATTGTTGGCAGGCCTTGGCCCCTTCATCGGTTTCCATCATACCCTCTGTGAGATTCAAAGCCCCAAGATCCACGGTATCCATTTTAAAGACATATTTCATGGTGTCAAATATCATGGGTGCAGATTCGCCACTGTGGGTATGGGAGCCAAAGGCACCGGCTATTTTTCCGGTGAGATTTGCTCGTTCCGCCAGAAAAAGAAATTGTTTCATGCCGGATGTCATATCTTTATGATAGGTGGGGCATCCAAAAATAAATCCATCAAAACCGGCCAGTTCCTTTTC
>JAGLDB010000435.1 GCA_023145935.1 Candidatus Sabulitectum sp.
CACGGGATTCATAACCGCTGATACCTGCAACCACAGCCCAGGTCTGGTCAGAAGCAGGATTGCCTGCGGGAAGTCTTTCTGATGGAATTATCTCAGCTTCAATGGTGAAAGTTCCCTGTCCACCTCTGGTATATGCGTAAACGGTGACTCCATAAACTGCGTCTTCTTCACAGTACATTGTTACCGATTCATCGGCGGCATTATCTGTATTGCTCACTCCGCCTTCAGCTTGAAGAACATACCCCGGGCCGCTCACAAGCATGTCCAGATCAAATTCTCTCTGATCCCCGCGAAGTTCAATAACAAGAGTACTTCCAGCCTCACCATGAACCGTATAGAATCTCTGGGCGGCAGTAGTCTCATCTATTCTACCGTGAACCAGACCAGCAATCGGGTCTGTTTCTGACAGCTCCACCGAGACCTCACACGATCCTTCACCTGCAGGACTCATGAATCCCGGGGCAATCCATAAAGTGTCACCCCTCTGGACCCAGAAACAAAATCTCTCATCCCCTCTATCGGTCATCATGAACGCAGAAGGTTCTCCATAGCTGCTGAAAAGCCTCACATCTCCGTCTCTCAGCTTGTCAAAAACCCCTGAAATGGTGAAAAAGCCCGATGACGGTGCAATGAATCTACACAAAGCTGACTGGCCGAATCCGGTTTCAACATCAACCGGACGGAACTGGCGGATATCGGCAGTAACCGGAGTCAAATTGAGTCTGTAGGGAAATTCCTCCAGATCCTCTCCTGTATCATAGGGATGGATCTCTACCACGGCAGGTAGATCCCCCGCAGGAATAAGCAGTCCCTCAGAGAGAAGATAGGTACTGGATGAATAGAGGATCTCTCCGCGGGCGTCACGAACAAGAATATCAAGATCTCCTTCATCTTCATAAGTCATTTCAAGAAGCGCTTCGCTTTGCAATCCAGGCAGCCTGTAGCGCTGCACATTACCCTTTATTGCGTCTGCAGTGATGGATCCGGAAAGAACATCCATTTCACCTGACCGCATGATCTCAAGAGAATAGTCTCCGCTTCCGCCTTTGTTATACCTTGAAACCACAACCTGAAGACTCTCGCCTTCAAGAAGACCCATTGTAAGCTTCTCCATTGAATTTGCACTGTAGCTCCCGGCCCACAAACTATTTCCAGCTCCATACAGCTCAAGGTCAAGATCAGCAATATCATCAGTTCCCCTTATAAGGAAATTCCATTTGCCCTCTTCCTCTGCTGTGAATGTCCATATCTCTGCCATTTCAGATGAAGAGAGAGAAGACGAGATACCCTGACTGGTAACAGGTTCAGGATCGAGATACTCTACAGTGAATTCTACAGGTTCGTCGCTGACCGCCTTGATCCAGAACCAGTAGT
>JAGLDB010000436.1 GCA_023145935.1 Candidatus Sabulitectum sp.
AACTTCGGAATATACGCCGGGGTAACCTGGACCGGTGAAAGCTTTTAAAGGAGAATTCTGACCCGCCAGCGGAATTCCCAGTTGTCTTCTCCCTCAACCGGCCTTGAAACCCATAGAGGAAAAACGGCTTCTACTATCCCGGCATTCACAAGAATTCCCGCATTTGAGAGAAGCGTACCGTTGGTGAGTTCCTCAAGGCTGCTTCCAACCCACCCTGTCCCTGCAAAAATACCTAAGGGAATATCTACTGAACTCAATCTCTGCTCAATGGAAAACCCCACTCTGCCCCTGTGAATACTGTTCCAGTACCCGGGCAGTGCCGGGCCTGTGCGCACGAAATAGTGGTTTATAGCGCTAAGCTCGCCGTCGGGAGAAAGAACGGCACCCACCAGCGAGTTTTCAGGAAAGAGTCCCCCGGCTGGACGAACCATTCGCTGAGCCGGAGCCTTTTCCGTAACTCCCTCCGCGTTTACCCTGGTGGAAGCTGAAAAGCCTCCTGATAATCTCTGACTGGTCTCTGCCTCAAGGCTTAAGCCTGCGTAAGCAGTATCCCCCATTCCGGGATCAAAAAAGGATTCAACTCCCACGGTATATGACCGGTTAAAAAAACGCTTTGATAATCTGAGACCGGCCTGTATCTCCATTGAGGTTCCCGTTTGAATGTTAATACCCCCATAGACCGTTGTATCAGAAACACTGAGCATCTCTACACCGAAAGAAAACATCCTGCGGGGGTCCACAGCCAGAGGTCCGCGGCTGTTCAACTGGAACCGGGCACTTATTCTGCTCATCCCGTAACCGGATAAGAATCGTGTCTTCAGTAAGATTTCCTCTCCGCGTCTACGGGAGATCGGAGCAGAAATAGATAATCCCACAGCAGCCGATGAACCATCCTTGAATGGAACAGAAACATGTGATGTCAGTGTAAACGGACCACCAGCCTCCACCGGAAGCGGCGTAGCAAGGAATATGGCATTTACTCTCCATGAACCATCAGCATATCCCGGCAGAGGCAACGCCCACACGCTGTAGTGGTCCGGTTGCGGTACAGGCAGAATCAGGGGTTTGAGTTTGAAATTCACCGGTGCAGAGTTGTTCCACGGAGCGAAGTCGGGAAGACGCATGAACGGGTCAGCCACAGCGAGGTTCCAAATCCCTGCAACTGTTATCACAGTTTCCTCTCCGGGAAGAATACTTACAAGCATTTCAAGAGTATCGGAATCACTGATAAAGACAACAGGAACAAGCATATTGTGTGGAATGGATCCTCCAAGTATCACTGTGGTGGAATCCAGACTTGATCTCAGGTCCGAGAGCCTGATATCTGCAGTTCCGGTTCCTCGCAACCAGTAATCGAATTCTGTCTGCCAG
>JAGLDB010000437.1 GCA_023145935.1 Candidatus Sabulitectum sp.
GGAATCAGGTACAGAGGAGTGGTGAGAAATTCTGATGGCTCAAGGGGATCAAAATATCTGAATGCTAATGATTCCAGCTCTGTTTCCCGCAGAAGATCCCAGCTGGCATATGTGCTTGTCAAACCATCCATGTGTATTGGGACCCATTCAGGCAATTTTGCCGCCAGGTGAACAGAGGAATACTGATTCCTGGTGTTGTAGATCAGAAGGTTGAAGCCATAGCCATGGAAGAGGTTGTTCTGAAATGCCATGAATCCCTCTCCCGGTGCTTCTGTGATCATCAGATAATCCCAGTGAAATGCTTCCGGAAAAAGAAGACATCTTCCATCAACAAACAGAGGAAATCTCTCTCCGAACCGGTATTCGAGGTATCCGGATATCTCATTTGTATTGAAGAGAACCGCATTTTCAAGAAGAGCAGGGTGTTCTTCAAGCAGGTTCGCCAGTTGAACAGGGTAAACCGTCCAGTCTACATGGGCACCCAGTTCTTTCGGCGGCCCGATTTCCCTTGGCACTCCGTATGTAAAGGGGATAATTATCAGGATCAGCGCTGCCAAGTAGCTGATCTTTACAGGAATCTTCAGAGTGAGCATTCCAGGTACCCAAGCCAGCATGGCAGGGGCCAGCAACTCTCCGTTGCGGGCAGCGAACACAGTTGCAACAATCAGCATGGACAGAGCAAGCAGTTTCCCCCGGTCAATTCCTTTTGAGAATCGTACAAGAAGAGCAGTTGTGCCAACTGTTAGAAATGAGAAGAGCAAGGCAGTGCGTGATATTGCCTTTTCAGGAGCATACCTGGGGTCAAATGGGCTCCACCATTCCCGGATCGACTGCTTGAACAACGGTTGTGCAAGAAAAGCAGGAAGGTATTCAAGGGTTCTGAAACCGTTTGGATGGATCCCGCTTGCAAAAAGAAGCAGTATTGGCGGAAGGAGCCATTTTCCGAACTCTTTGAATCTGCCGGAGAGCAATCTGGTCATTGCGGGTACTGAGGCAAGAAACAGACCCATAACAAACCCTGCATGAATATTTACCCAGAGGATCTGAGCAGGCAGAAGGATCAGGGCAAGTTTCCACGGTTTTTTGAAGTCAAAGGAGAGAATGTAGAGGTAAAGAGAGAAAAAGAAAATGCTGAAGAAGTGAGGTCTTGCTATCCACCTGGGCTGGGCCAGTGTGAGCCATAATGCGCCAAAGACAAAAGCCAGCCCGGGATCTGCTCCGTTCTTTACGGATGCTTTGAATACGAAGAAAATTGAGAGCCCTATAAAAAAGGCTTTAAGAAGTACCGGCCCTGCTTCACCAATGTGTATCCATGTAAGAGCCATTGCAACTTCAGCAAGCCATTCGTGCTGTATCCAGTAAGCCCC
>JAGLDB010000438.1 GCA_023145935.1 Candidatus Sabulitectum sp.
CCTTCTCCCAGTACTCTGAAAGAAACAGCACCTGAACAGGGGTTAACCAGATCGATGAGTCCTGAAAGCGGTTCTTCGACCATGCCAGTTTCTGTAGAGCTGGCAAGTGCCCAGGCATGGTCCGGCAGTGACAGCTGGTCCTGAAGACCTGCAACAACAACTGGAGAAAGATAGTCCAGAGTTACTGCTGAAACATTGTAAACCCTTTCAGTGAAAGGCATCTCCCATACAAGTTCTCCATTAATTGCACTCACAAGACATACGGATCTTCCGTTAACAGACCCTGCGGCAATACACGGCACCGGCTCTCCCTGAAGAATAACAGGGTCAACCCAGACAACTGACCATGTGTCAGCCCCGCTGGGATAATTCCAGAGAATGCTGCCATCGGATCCTGAAAGACACATCACACCGCTGTCATCAGCTGCCAGAGCAATATCACCTGTGCCGTCTCCGTTAACATCCGGTCCACCCTGAATATCCAGAAAAGTTCCCGATCCAACAAAACTCCAGATAGATGATCCGCCTCCATCATAACATTCAACCCTGCCATTGAAAGTGCAGAATGCTGCAAAAGGAAAGGTGTCCGGTCTATCAATCAGAGCAATAGACATACAGTCTCCACCTGGATCGTTCTGCCACAGGATATCTCCAGTTGCACCGTCAAGTAGCATTGCTCTTTCATCTGCATAGTTATTACCACCTATTGCCAGAAGAACCTCATCAATACCATCGTTGTTAACATCGGTGAAAGCTTCTACATCCTCTGCGGCGTCTGCAAGCCATCTGGTCCAGAGACTATCCCCTGATGCACCATCAATGCAGGCGATAAGCCCGGAGTTAGAAGATCCCGAGGTTCCAAATCCCCCAACACCTTCAGGTACATTATCGCCATTAATATCAGGTAGAACAGCACAGGCATATCCCCATCCGGTATTGGAAGGCATGACCTGGCATGCAGCCCATTCCCATATTGTTGAACCATCTGCTCCGGAAATCAGATAAAGAGTGCGCCCCGGGGGAGCATACCCTCCAGGGGTTGCCATAAGTAACTCCCTTTTCCCGTCACCGTTAACGTCTGGAAACCACTTGAATCCTTCGTTGGAGTAGATGCCATTGTGGGCACTGCTTGTCCAGATAGTGGATCCATCAGCTCCCGATACCGCCCAGAGAGTAGGTTCTTCATCCCAGGAATTCACTCCGCAAGCAACGTCAGAAATTCCATCTCCGTCAAGATCACCCATATCAGCTGAGCAATAAACGCCACCACTGGTCACAGCTGACCATAAAATATCAGGCTCTGCAAGAGCCAGAAGAAAAACACAAAGGAATGGTACAGCACTCATAATAATCCTTCC
>JAGLDB010000439.1 GCA_023145935.1 Candidatus Sabulitectum sp.
AAAATTATGAATAAACCAGGAACACCCATAGCCATACTGGTTCTGCTAGCTGGGATTGTGATCTTTTCTTCCTGTGGCAGAGATGACCCGGTTCCCGAGCTGCACCTTGTGCCTGGTACAGCACTGCTCCATATCCACATGGAGCCCGGGCTCAGCTCCAGTTTAACCTCTGTTGCAGGGGAATTCTTCAGCGGATTTGTTCTAGCGGATTCTCTGCTTAAGAGGGGGCCGATAGGAGTTACCCTTGTGGGCATAGACATTTCAACCCTGGAACCACAGCTTCTTCTGCTCACACAGGATGCCACCACAGAGTACCTGACAGCCCTTTCCGCCCGAGTCCTGGACCTTGATCCCAAGCAGGAGGCAAACAGAGTCGATCTGATATCCGAACACGGGTATGCCAGAGCTTCTGTAACCCAGCGGGATGGATGGACTGCGGTCTACATAGGACCGGCACCGCACATCACTCTGGGCAACTGGCTGGAAATGAAGAAAGAGAACTCACTGGCTGCAGACACATCTCTTGCAAAAGTTATTCCAGAGGAACAGCATATCACCATCCTCTTTCCGGGAAACCTGTTCGGATTTGTATCTCTCCTTCCTCTTGAAAGACAGATCCCCTGGTGGGCTGACTACAAGGATCTTGCTCTTACCGTTAAGCCAGCGGCTATGTCCATTTTTCTTTCATGGCCGGAACCAGACACTGGAGAACCTGTTCGCACAGGCATGATCCTTGCAAGAAGGGGCGGAGGTGTGGGCTTGCTGGAAATTTCCTTATCAGACAGTCACATTGATACAGACAGTTGCTTTATCCTCTTAATGGAGCTGGCGGGATGGGGTGTTTTCAATGAGTAAATTTCTTATAAGCGCAGAATCCATTGGAAAGAGCTTTGGAAAACTTCAGGTTCTTGACAAAGCCAGTTTTGCTCTTGCAGAAGGTGAGTTCGTGGCTGTTACCGGCAAAAGCGGAGTTGGGAAATCTACTCTGCTGGGGATACTGGGCACCCTTGATCCTTCTTTCACGGGAAAACTGATCATCAACGGAACTAATGCAGCAGAAGCCTCATCCCCTGAACTTGCAGAACTTCGCAGGGAATTCATGGGATTCATTTTCCAGGACTTTCACCTGCTGCCCAACCTGAGTGCAATTGACAATATCCTGCTTCCGGCAGTTTTCAGCGGAACAGATACCGGGAAAGTAAGAAGTGAAGCTTCTGCAATTCTTTCACGACTTGGCCTGCGCAATGACAACACCCCCACTAAATTTCTCTCCAGGGGTGAAAGACAGCGGGTGGCGTCAGCAAGAGCCCTGGTTAACAACCCCAGTGTTCTAATGGCTGATGAGCCCACTGCAAGTC
>JAGLDB010000044.1 GCA_023145935.1 Candidatus Sabulitectum sp.
CCGCAACCCATGACCATCACAGCAAAGAATATCGGGAAAAGGAGCTTCATAAATATACCTCAGTTTCATTATCTTTCTTGATATATACTGTTTGATTCACAGTGGTAACATAATTACTTGCCCAGAAAAAGCCGTTTGGCAAGGTTATCTGGAAGACCTGCTTTTTTTATTGCCTCTGCTGCTCCATGCACATCATACTTCACCCTGACGTGACGGAAAGTTCTTTCCTCTGTGTTCAGAAGAAGATAAGCCGCTCTTGGGTCACCGTCCCGGGGCTGACCAACGCTACCGCAGTTAATCAGAGAAAAGTCGCTGAATATTCCTGCAGGTTTGTCAGAACACTCTCCAAGTCTGTTCCACTGCATTGGTATGTGTGTGTGTCCGTAAATTGACAGGTAGTCTCCTGTTTTAAGCGCTGCGTCAACAGCTTCAGGAGATTTCAATATGTAGATCCATGAAGAGGGTGATTTCACCGAAGCATGACTTAAGCTTATACCGTAGTAGAAAGTATGTAATGGAAGTGAATTAATCCATTCAACATGATTCTGAGTAATCTGTTCCCGGGTCCACTCCATTGCCTTCTGGCCGTCTGTATTGAAATGTGAGAGTCCCACAAGCCCCGCAGCCCCCTGGTCATGATTCCCTGCTACCACCTCGTCGCACACTTTTCTGACAATGTTGATACAATCTCCGGGGTGAGAGCCATATCCCACAGTATCTCCAAGGCAGACAGTACTGTCTGCTTCTACACCTGCATGGTCTGCCAGAACTGCTTTCAAAGCTGCAAGATTACCGTGAATGTCACTGAGAACTCTTATGAGCATGTTACACTCCAAAGGAATCAATTCAAGGTCAAAGATTCATAATCAACCTTATTACAATCTGGAAAGGCAATACCATTGTCAATATGCTGTAGTTTTGTATCCTGTATTATGTTTGCATGGAAACAGCGTTGCAAGGAGGAAATATTGGACGGCAGAAAAGCAGCTTTGAAGTCTCTTTCCCGCCATCTTCTGATAGCGCTACCTTTCTTTATATCGGGTATCTATTTACTGCCCATTACAGAGAAGAAACCAGCGCTGGTATTTATCCTGGGAGTCATGATGCTTATGGTAGGTGTAATAGTGATTGCAAAGCCGCTGGCTGCTCTGCTGACCAGTTCGGCAAGCTCAATTCTATTTCCCGCTTCTGCAGGGCGGGAAGTCAATCTCATGTTCAGCATTGCTGAATCACGGATCATGGAAAGAGAATATGACGAAGCTCTTTTTCTCTTCAACGAAATGATACCCCGGGATCCGCAAAGACTTGAGATCTATCTTCGAATTATGAATCTTGCAATGGAAAAAATGAATCGACCGGAAAAAGCCAGAGAGGCTTTTCAGGCAGGATTGAAAAATCTTAAAAACGCTAACGAAAGAAAAATACTGGTGAGAGAGTACAAGAGACACATGCTTTAAGCCCCGGCAGCAGCCGGGGCATTGCTATTTTTTTATAAGTATCTTGTCCAGCACTCCGTTAACGAAAGAACCGGTCTTCGGTCCTTCAAATTCGATTGCCAGACGAACTGCTTCCTTGATAACAACAGGTGCTGGAATAGACAGGTAGTTTTCCTCTGCCGTTGCCTGTTCAAGAATAAGCTTCGTGATCGGGGTAAGCCTGCTCATGGACCAGTTTACTAGAGAACCTTCAATAAGGGCATCAATTTCTTCCCTGTTGTTGTCAACTGCCCTGGCCAGTTCTTTTATCCATACCCTTGTGTCAGGGTCGGGGATTCGGGTGGTCATCTGCATTAATTCCATATTCGCCACGGTTGATTCCCTGTTGGCATCCGCAGCATAACGACACTGCAGAAGAAACTTTCTTCCTCTGGTGCGAAGACCCAAATTATTCCTCCGGACTTTCCAGGTTGGAATTGGAAGCAGTAAAACCATTGATCTGCTCGTAAAGACTGGCCATTTCAAGAGCAGTCATGGCAGCATCAAAGCCTTTGTTACCACTCTTTGTTCCAGCTCTGTCCACAGCCTGATCAACTGTATCGGCGGTGATCATACCGTAAACCACAGGAACAGAAGAGTTCATTCCAGCCTGAGCAATACCCTTGGCATTCTCGGAAGCCACATACTCAAAGTGAGGAGTTTCACCACGAATAATTGTGCCCAGACAGATCACAGCATCGAATGATCTGCTTTTCGCAAGATTTGATGCAACTGCTGGAATCTCCCAGGCTCCCGGAACCCAGAAAACATCGATATCCTCTTCTTCTACTCCGTGACGGATAAGACAATCCTGAGCCCCGTCCAGAAGCCTGCCGGTAATAAAACTGTTAAATCGAGACACAACAATGGCAGTTTTAAGACCTTCTCCTTCAAGTTGTCCTTCATGTATCCAGGCCATTTCAATCAACTCCTTTCAGCAGATGTCCCATTCTATCCCTCTTGGTTCTGAGATAGAAACGATTCTCGTCCGTGGGACATACTTCAATTCCAACTCGCTCTGTTATTTTAAGACCGTAGCCGGAAAGCCCTATTATTTTCTTCGGATTATTTGTCATAAGTCTGATTCTGGAAAGCCCCATATTACTCAGGATCTGAGCGCCAATACCGTAATCTCTCAGGTCCGGGGGGAATCCAAGTTCAATATTCGCGTCAACGGTATCCATACCATTATCCTGAAGGTGATAAGCCTTGATCTTGTTAGCCAGGCCTATTCCACGGCCCTCCTGAGCCATGTACAGAATAACTCCGCAACCTTCATCTGTTACCTTCTGCATGGCTGCATGAAGCTGACTACCGCAGTCACACCGTCTGCTGCCGAACACATCACCTGTAAGACACTGGGAGTGAACTCTTACAAGGATACTCTCATCTTTTTTAATATCGCCTTTGTAAAGAGCTACATGTGTCTCCTTATTGATCAGGCTTTCGTAAACTTTCACTCTGAATTCACCGAAGTCAGTAGGCAGGGTTGCATCAGCTACGCATTCCACCAGAACCTCGTTCTTGTGGCGATACTTGACCAGCTCTTCCACAGAGGAAAGCAGAAGCCCATGCTCTTTAGCAAATTTTTTGAGCTGCGGTAATCTTGCCATGGTTCCATCGGGACTCATTACCTCGCAGATTACACCGGAGGGATGAAGTCCCGCTAGCTTTGCAAGATCAACAGCCGTCTCTGTATGCCCTATTCTTCGCAGAACTCCACCATCTCTGGCAGCAAGAGGAAAAACGTGCCCGGGTCTTCCAAGGTCTTCAGGTTTTGTCTCCGGGTCTATAGCCACTGCAATTGTCTTTGCCCTGTCTGCGGCACTGATACCTGTGGTCACTCCGTCAATTGCATCGATACTTACCGTGAAAGCCGTTTCGTGAAGAGATGTGTTTTTGGGCACCATCGCGTGAAGATCAAGCCTTGCAAGATGTTCTTTCTTCATTGCCAGACAGATCAGGCCACGGGCATGAGTTGCCATAAAATTTATATGCTTAGCATCACAGAATTCCGCTGCAATGATAAGATCACCCTCATTTTCGCGGTTCTCATCATCAACCACTACTATCATTTCACCGCGCTTTATAGCGGCGATTGCTTCTTCAGCTCCTGCCAGTTTCGTACTGTTCAAGGTATTTCCTCAGCGATTCTTTTGATCTGGCTGCCAGTGCAGCCTGTGTCACATACTTACCTATTATATCGAACTCCAGATTAACGCGATAACCGGGTTTCCATTCCCCTGCAGTTGTTGCCTTCAGTGTTTCCGGAATAACAGCAACTGTAAAACTGCTTCCGGTAACAGAGGCTACGGTAAGGCTTATACCGGAAACCGTCACGGAACCTTTTTCAACAAGAAGTAAAGAGTGTTCTTCGGGGTAGGAAACTGTGATCTCTCTGAACCCGGAAGTCTTCCTTACTTTTGTAACAGTACCTGCAGCATCCACGTGACCGGTAACGAAATGGCCATGAAACCTGCCCTCAGCAGCCATGGATCTTTCCAGATTAACTTTTGAGCCTGGAATCGGGTTTACTGTTCTTCTGAATGTTTCCGGTGAAACATCAAAGTACAGGTTTTTTCTCTCTATTTTTGTCACAGTAAGACAGGAGCCGTTAACAGCAAGGCTGTCACCACGGGTCAGATCAAGATCTTTTCCTGCTTCGATCTGAAATCCGCTACCAGTCTTTCTAACTATTCCTGTACTCTCAATCAATCCTGTAAACAACTCGCCCCTCCGTAAGAATATCTTTTCCGTATCTGGTAACTGTTACATTCTCCATTCGAATAATATCACAAATTTTCTCAATACCCAGGTCTCCCAGCAGAGGATGTCCGGTACTGCCCAGCACCGCCGGTGCTGTGAATATGCTTAGCCTGTCAACCAACTGTTCCCTCAACAGTGACGCCGCAAGTGAACCACCTCCCTCGCACAGTATCAGACCAAGCCCTTCCCGGGCTGTTCTTGCAAGAAGTTGTGCCAGGGTTTCAATGCCCTGCCACACCTCAACTGATCCAGGCAGATCACGGCGCTGATCAGTTACCACCACTGTTCTTCCAGAAGAATTGAATAATTTAAGATCTAATGGCAGCTCTCTGCGGGCAAGCACGATTCGTACAGGCTGATCCTCTTCTGCACACTGTACTTCCCTTGCTGTGAGTTCAGGGTTGTCTGCAACTGCTGTTCCCCGTCCAACAAGCACAGCATGTGAGCTTCTTCTGAACTCATGTACCTTTCTTCTTGATTCCTCGCCGGTAATCCATCTGCTTGAACCATCTGCCGCAGCACTTCTGCCATCCAGAGTTCCAGCCATCTTAAGGTGAACGAAACTTCTGCCTGTGGCAATATGATGAAGATATATCTCGTTGAGCTTTTCCACTTCATTTTTTAACAGACCAACTTCAACATCAATATCTCTGTTTCTGAGAAATTTGATTCCCTCCCCTGCAACAAGCGGATTGGGATCAGTGAGACCCACAACAACCCGGCTGATCCCGGAGTCTGCTATGGCTTTTACACATGGAGGTGTTTTTCCGTGATGGCTGCACGGTTCAAGGGTAACAACCATGGTACAGCCTGCTACATCTTCGGCTTTCGCCAAAGCGTTTATTTCTGCATGGGCACCGCCGTGAAAGACATGAAAGCCTTCGACAACTATTTCTCCCTCAGGGGAAATGATCACCGCACCAACCCTGGGGTTAGGGAAAGTCTTCTTCCCTCCCTGCAGAGCAAGCTCAATTGCCCTTCTCATAGCTGCGTGCTCAAAACCTCTGAACAAAATTGCCCCTCATTCCTGTTCTCATTGCTCCATTAACCCTTGCTACAATAGAGCATGCAATATATCACATTGCCAGTCAACATTATATGCGTATTACATTACATCTGTATTGCATTAACTATTCTTACCTGATGCAATAGGATCAACTTCGGAACCAATAAACCATAATGCTGCTCTAGTTCTACCAACTGAGTGAATTTCATCTTCTGATTTCAGCTCTCTAAGCAGGGTTTGGATCTGTGGACGAGTCAAAGCCGGAAGAACCTGAAAAAACTCTTTTAGTCTACTACCACTTCTGCTATTTTCTCTTATATGCTTCAATAACAAAGCCTTATTTGTTTCTCTATCAAGTCCTCGTCTGCGAGTATAATCTCCCTTTTCATCAATCATTTTGTAGAATCGTTTATTCAGAATGAATTTGACTCCGCGACCACGCCCGTAGCGCTCAATAATTCCATTTGCAACAAGAAACTGCAAGCGTCGTAGAAGGTAATCCGGAGGTGTTCGCTCTCTGTGTATGCAATCCAATAACAAAAAATCTGCAGTACTGAACAGAACCAAAGTTTCTTGACCAACCTTCTCTAGAAATTCAAGAAACCGTTGGTCCTGCACTTCTCCACTTAGATCAAGAACAACCTGATATTGATCTGTACCCGTAAAAGATGGTATTTGCTTACTTTCCCTAATGCTTAGCTCATACATTAAGTTCATCCCCTGGCCAGCACGCTCCACAAGACCGCATTTGGCGAAAACCTCGGAAATCCTTCTATTTCGTGGAGACTGGCGGTCAAGAATATTCTGCTCGTTTACTCCAACTGGAAAACCACCAGGGCTACTCAGAATCAAATGATGAGGGTATTGTTTAACAAAAATGCTTCCACCAAGCTGGTAGTCTCTATGGCTAACAGCATTCAAAACAGCCTCTCTAATTACACGTTCTGAGAATGTTGGTATATCCAGAACAAACAGTCCTGATTGAAAATGTTGCATATCGTTGCGTAAGTTTACAAGACTCCATAATTCATCGTAAAAACTGAAAAAGCCTTGTCGAAATTCCTTCCGTTGATGTGCAGGACCAGAAACATCGGTACTTCTATACTCAAAGACAACTTCTGCTTGTGCTAAATATCTTCCAATAGCCTTTTTTGTCCCAAAAAGAACTAGAGCAGCATAGGTTAAGGCACCATCAACTATGACTTCAGCATCCTTCAACAACTGTTCTCCGGAAAGAGAAAGTAAACTTTTGTTGCCCGATTTTCTGTTCCATAGTTGACGGAAATTCTCAATGGCTATCGGATCTAGGTCATTCATGCCTGCAGTAGGACATATATCAGCTGAAAAGTCATTCCCTGCCTCAGCAAAAATGTAGCGAAGTCGATCTTCGGACATAGGTATCAAGCTATCACTATCTCGTTGCCAATAAATTCCCTCACATTTAACAGGACTTCCAACTGGACGGGTGGGGATTTTAAAAACAAGAACCCGCCCATGGGGATGATTAACAACATCAAAATCAATGTTCAAATGTAACCTTTCGATCAAACCTTTCCTAGTTCGCTCGGGTTGTTCAAAGGCTGAAGAGCCCACAATTCTTCTAGGACGCTTATCCGAGACTCCAAGGACAATTTTCCCACCACCTTCATTAGATAATGCAGCACAATATTTTGCAAGTTTGTCAAAGTGATAATTATTCCTGGCTTCCTTGAACTCTAGATTCTCTCCTTCTTTGCATTCAATCAACTCTTCCAGCTGCATTATCGTCATGTTATTCATGGTGGTCTCGTGTTTCCGGCATTGACATACTAAAACGGGCTTCCAGACTCCAGCACATATTCGTACGCATCAGTTTTCATCGTCGTTCCACTCTTCTTAAGTAAGTCAGTACCTTTACACTTAAAACTCAAGGTAAATATCAAGACCTGATTTTGACGAAGTTAGATTCTCGAACCTAACCTCTATGTTAATCCCATTATGGGTTGATTCCACCCGTCTACCGGAAGCTGCAAAACTTTCTGACATAAGATTGTCTAGAACTCTACTGGCATTTAAGACTCCAGAATTTTCCAATATGAGAATTGCGCGTTCCATGCTGATAGTCTCTTCTGAAGAAGACTCCCACTCAGTAGTAAAATAGACTTCTGTGACGGTATCGCCATTAAAGTAAAGCTCAATCCAAGTCAGGTCGTCTAACGAACACCAAAGCTTAGAATCGCTTACTCCATGCTCTGAATAATCGATTTCTAATTCGAACTCATTAAGCATTCCGGAAAAAAGATCTCTCTCTGTAGTGTACTCATCCGAGAATTCATAAATCGAGATATCCTGTCCAGTATACTCTTCAATCGAAAGTCTTCCCAGAACCCCATTAACCACATACTGCGCGTCCAGGCTGCCCTGGGCAAGAACAATGTGGGTACAGTCTGCCACCTGCTGGCCGAAAGTAGGATCAATTGCCACCCACTCACCCACCCATACCGCAGGCCAGGCATGGTAACCGAAGATACCGTTGTCTACATATACGATACCTGCACAGGTAACAGCAGGAATTCCAACAGCGCGGCATAGTGCCACTGTAAGTATGGTGTGTTCGTTGCAGTCTCCACGCTTATTGTCCAGCACATCAACTGCAGACGGAAGAGAAACTGTGGGAACATTCTCTACTGCTCTGTCCACAAACCTTGAAATTCTTGTCACGGCATCCCATGCATCGGTGGCACCTTCTGTAAGGCTGTCTGCAACGGCAATGATCACTGGATCAGTACACTGGATCATGGCATCGGCCTCAAGGTAAGATGCCAGTTCCCCGCTGGTTTCCTGCATTGGGAAAACAACCGGATTCTGCGGTATAGTTGCAGTTACGGAAATAAGCGGCCCATCAGATAATGTCTGAATTCCAGGGTAGTCAAGCTCGAATTCGTTCCAGTCCACATCGCCAACAAGAAGCCATGCTCTGTCACCGGTTCTTCTGGGGTCTCTTACCGTGTTTGAAGTAACAGCGTAAACCTCATACAAATCGCTGGATGGAATAATATTGTCCTCAGTATCCAGTGCCACTCTGGTAAGAACCATACCCATTCCTGTTTCTTCCTCGCGAACGATCTGACCCTGATAAACCCAGACGGAGTTCCTCATGCCCTGCTGAGCAATCAGAAGACGGGCAGCTGGAACCATATCACCCATAAGAGAAACATCTTCAATTGCTTCGCATGTTACGGTAGCTTCAAAGATCATTCCTGTGGACGGGTCAAAAGTCGGGAAGATCTTTTCGTCTCCAACTGCCCAGTCCATAGTGGCTGCTGCCAGATCTACAAATGATGGAAGGTAGTCTCCTTCAAATTCACTGGTATTAACTATTTCTCTGCCTGAGGTCATTACAGTTGTCTCAACTGTATTACCGGTTCTTCTTGCAAATGTCTCTATTACAGATGTACCATCAGACATTCTCATTGTAAGGTAGCCCAGATCCATGTTTGTACCTGTTCTTGCAGACACTTCCATTGTAACGGTTCTGGTGGTTCCCATAAGCAGCAGATGCCATTCCATGGACTGTGTAATGAAGAGAGAATCTCCAACAGCCTCGGTCTCCATGGTCATGTAGCCTACATCTTCACCCTGCAGTGAAACTGCAAACTTCTGGAAGTCGGCTGTGGCAAATGACTCGTGAATTGTTTCTTCAGCAGCCCCGGCACCACAGCCTGTGATTGCAAAAGCAGTGATCATCGCAAAAAAGAGCCCCTTTGCTCTGTTCATTTCAGTATCCTCTCTATTTCACCGGCTATCCTGGCTCCGGCATCGCCATCCCACATGGGAATAACCGGTGGAATCACTGGTCTTTTTTCTATCTGTTTTCTTACTGCTTCCGGTATTCCGACGGGATCAGGACACAACACATTGGTTCCCAGCGTACAGGTTATGGGTCTTTCTGTATTGGGTCTTACAGTTACACACGGTACACCCATTACCGATGTTTCCTCCTGCACCCCTCCGGAATCGGTTATTACCACTTCCGCAGCCTGCTGATGCCTTATAAAGGCAAGGTAATCCATGGGTTTCACCATGGTAAGATTCTTTGGAACTCTGCTTTCAAGATCCCATCTCTGAATGTTCTTCAGTGTTCTGGGATGGGCTGGAAACATCAGAGACAACGGGAAAAGTTTTCCCAGTGCATCAAGAATGCTTCCAAGAAGTTCTCTATCATCCACATTGCCCGGGCGGTGCAGGGTAACAAGACCGAATCTGCCTTCCGGTACATTCTTGTGTGCTGCATCCGGAAGAAGCCTTAACAGAGTATCAATCATGGGGTTGCCCACCATAACGATGGACTCGTCAGGTCTGCCTTCTCTCAATAGATTTTCTCTTGCCTCGCGGCTTGTGATAAGAAGCAGGTCACTTATCTGGTCGGTGAGCAGCCTGTTTATCTCTTCCGGCATGGTTCTGTCAAAACTTCTAAGACCTGCTTCAACATGAACCGTGGGTGTTCCATATCTCACTGCTGTGAGAACACAGGCGAGAGTTGAGTTGACATCCCCCACTACCACCACTGCATCAGGTTTACCCTGAAGAAAAACAGGCTCGTATGCCTTCATGATATCAGCTGTCTGAACTGTTATGGTTGAACTGCCCACTCCCAGGTTGATGTCCGGCTTGGGCAATCCCAGCTGGTCGAAAAAGCTGCCCGACATGGAATAGTCGTAATGCTGACCGGTGTGAACCAGTCTGACTTTCTCGCTCAGACCACGGATGATAGAGTCAACCTTCATGAAATTCGGCCTGGCACCGCAGATAAGATCTATCATTTATTCACTTCCGCCAGATCAAATTTGTCTGTTCTTCTCTTGTGTCTTCCACCCTCAAATTCTTCTTCAAGGAACACATCCACAATATCAGATGCAAGAAAGAGACCGGTGTTACCCCCGCCAAGAGCAAGAACATTTGCGTCATTGTGTCGTCTGGCGTAGTAAGCCATCTTTGGAAATAGACAGAGGGCCGCACGGATTCCCTTGAATCGGTTCGCTGCAATGCTCATTCCAACACCTGAATTGCACACGAGAATTCCCTTTTCGGCATTTCCCTGAAGAACTTCCCTGCAAAGAGACTGGGCAAAATCCGTGTAATCAACCGACTCTGTGGAAAAGGGGCCCAGGTCAAGTATCTGATGCCCCTGTGATTCCAGTCGGCTGACCAGTTGTTCCTTTAAAGGAAAACCTGCGTGATCGCTGGCCAGCACTATTTTCATTTAAATTACCTTCCCTGGTAGGCAGCCACCACTGCGCTAAGAACCAGACTGCAGAGCTTGCTCTCGGCGCTGTCTGCGCGGCTTGTGAGAACAACTGGATTCCTTGCACCCATAATCACAGCTCCAAGTTCCGAACCTGCAAGGAAGATCAGCCCCTTGTAAAGCACATTTGCCGCTTCAATATCAGGCATAAGAACCACATCAGCGTCGCCGGCAACCTTGCTTTCAATTCTTTTTATCTTCACAGCAACCGGTGAAACTGCAAGGTCAAGAGCCAGCGGACCGTCAAAAAGAATGTCGCCGAACTCTCCGGCATCTGCCATCTTCTGCATCTCTGCCGCTTCCATTGTACAGGGCATCTTTTCGTAAGGTACTTCCTTTGCGCAGACATATGTGCATTTGGGTACCTCTACTCCAAGAGCCTTTGCAACAATAACTGCATTATTAAGAATACCCTTTTTCTGTTCGAGGGTGGGGGCGATGTTCATTGCAGCATCGGTGATCACCAGCAACTTGTGGTATGAAGGAACATCAAATGCAGCCACATGACTGAGAACACCATCCCCGCGAAGACCGTGTTCTTTGTCAAGAACAGCCTTCAGGAATGTGCTGGTGGCCACAAAGCCCTTCATCAGCACCTGGGCTTCTCCATTTCGCACAAGCTCAACACCCTTTGCGGCGCTTTCCTTGTCACCCTCTGTATTAACTACCTTGATACCGGATAAATCAAAGTCGGCTTCAGCTGCGGCTTTGCGAATACCCTCTTCCGGTCCTACCAAAATGCATTCAACCATGCCACCTTCAACCGCTTCTTTTACTGCCGAAAGGGTTTCCACTTCATCGGCACGAACCACAGAGATCACGCTTGAAGGCAGATCTTTAGCATATTTTTTCAACTGTGCAAGGCTGCGAATGGGCTCCATGTTGCTCCTCAATTCTACTGTAGGAAAAGTTTATGAACCAGGAGTGTGACCGAGAATACTATACCGGCATCAGTCACCACACGGACGGCTATAATGCACTCTATCTCGCCCGTGAGGCGCTACTGCACAATGCCTGTTGTCAGTTACGCTCCTAGTAAATTTTTATACCATATACCGGCGTGTCCGCCTGTGCGGAAATATAGGTAAAGGCTATTTTTGATGCCACCTGCTGAAGTGTTGACAAATGCCTCCACTGCATTCAGATTTGCTCACTGGTTCAGATTACTGTTCTTCGATTTCCATACCTGACACAGACCATAATCGTACATGTACTCGTACAATTCAGTAAAACTACTGTCCCGAAAAACAAAAGTTTC
>JAGLDB010000440.1 GCA_023145935.1 Candidatus Sabulitectum sp.
AATCAGGGAAAAAGTGCGGAGCACGGGCTGCTGGGGCACAATGTATGCAATCCCGTTCATATACTTGAAAGGCAGCCGGATATAATCAGCTTCAATGTGGCAGGTGTGCCTTCCGGGCTGGCGGTTGCTGAAAGCCTTTCCATCTCAAGTGAATTTCAGAGACTTTACAGCCGCGTCATAGTCAGGGGAACAGAGCCCTATACCAGCCATGGAGTACTGTGGTTCAACAGGGAAAGCCCTCTTACAGGCATAAAGACCAGCGCTGATTCCCTGGTTATTCCCGCTTACTTTTTCAATCGGTACAAATACACTGTGATGTTTAATCAGAACGGAGTTCCCGGTATTGCTGTTACCCGTGATGCCCCTGCAGGAATTGTTCTTGCTGATATGCCTTTGGGAAGCGAATGGATTCCGGTAGAGCGTTCAGGCAATCTGTCTGTTCAGATTCAGTATTCCGGAGATTCATTGATCGTGGAGCTGACCACAGAGCAGACAGAACCTGTTTTCGTCAAAGAAGTCGTGCTGATTCAGGATCAGTAGCTGCCAATTCTCTTTATGGCAGCCCAGGTATTGTGTGTCAGAGCCCAGGGTTCCGGTGTTTTCACTGAAACATTGTCGAAGAAGCAGCTCAGAAACACATCGGTCTGATCTTTGAATACACCTACCGCGAAGAGAGCTGCTGCCCCTTCTCGGGAAAGGGTATCATCCACAGAAACAAACCAGCCTTCAGGTTCTGTTTCCCCGGGAAGCCAGACCCGGCCTGCAAAAGTGTCACCACTGCACTGCATTTTTACAATGTATGTGGTGCCGGTCTGAACCGGGAATGGATAGGATTGAAGAAGTTCTATGGTAGACCAGTGCCACCGGTACAGGTTGAGAGCCTGATGCGGCTCACTCAGAACAACCATGATGTTATACAGACCATTCTCTGAATACCTGACCATCATTCCACCGAAGATACCCACATCGATCTCAACATCTGTACACATGGAGTAATCAGGTGTGCTCATTAGTTCTCCTGTATCTCCCCGATACGATGTGGCGTCATTTACCGCTCCGCCACCGCTGAAATGGTATCTTCCCTCTTCTACCTGAAAGGTTGAAGGACCCACGGTAAACCACTCCTGGGCACTTCCGTCATTGAAGTCGTCCTGAAAAAGAACAGAGGAAAGCAGAATCAGTATTGTCATTGCGGTTGTTATCATTGTATCTCCCTTGGTTATGACGAATATAATCAGGTATTCACGGCAGAAGAATAAAGCTGTTTCCCGCAGCTTGACCGATTCTTCATCCATCAGTCTTTTGGAACACTTTCGTTTCTGGTGGCGTATGATAGGCAGGCAACCTT
>JAGLDB010000441.1 GCA_023145935.1 Candidatus Sabulitectum sp.
GCTCAGTAGCTCAGTAGCTCAGTAGCTCAGTAGAGCATAGTTGAGACTCCCTGCATAACACACTGGTTCTGCGGATCGTACTGTGATTTCCTATGAAAGTGAATTTTGTCTGCTCTGGTTGAATCAGGGAAAGCATTGATTGACCTAAGGGGTACAAGTCTTTATGCTTGCTGGGATTGTCTATAAAAATTTCTCGCGCGTAATTTTTTAGTGAAGGGGTGTGTGCTGATGAAGCTATTACTCTGTGTTCTTTTCTTTGTTGCTGTTTCCACCATGAACGGAGAGGTCTTGTACCGCAATGCTTCTCATACTGAGGAGGCCAGACTGATCCAGTCAGATGGCAGAACTTCCACAGTTGAGTTCAGCCTGCCCGACCTTGAAGTGATTGATGCCCAGCTGGCGGAATACTCTAATGCCAGTGTATTCAGAATTCCCACCAATGGTGATTTTCTGGGGCTGGTTGGATCTCCCGACCTTCCTGTTATTAGAAGGATGGTTCTGATCCCCAACAATGGCGATGTGGAATTAGAGATTTTAAGCGAGGAGGTTTCGTCTCTTGGCAATTACAGAGTAGCTCCATGGCAGGAGAGGCCGACCTACTCCGGATCAGCACCACAGTACAGGATAAATGATGAAACATACGGGAACTCAGAATTCTTTCCCGGTGCTTCTGTAGAGATAGAATCCGTTTCAATTCTTCGCGACCTCAGAGTTGCATGGATCAGATTTAATCCAGTGAGGATCAATCCTGTTACCGGAGAGGTTTTGATCACCACATCTGTCACAGTGAATGTCACAGTGAATGACCAGACTGGAGAGAACGAGCTTCACCGGATTCCAATGGGTTACACCAGAAGTTTTCTGCCGATCTACGAACAGGTTATCGGTTTTCAGAATGATCTTGACGCGGTGGATGGAAGCTATGTTTTCATCGGAAGCACCGAATCCATTGGTCTGGCACAGGATCTGATAGACTGGAAAAGGCAGAAGGGTTACGATGTTCAGATAGGCGACCTGTCAACAATAGGAACCAGTGTTCCTCAAATTGATGCATGGCTTGAGGATGCCTTTAACAACTGGCCCAACCCTCCAGAATATGTCATGCTCATTGGTGATAACACTGTTGTAGCTACTCCTCAGTATACTGGAGATGAGACTCATGCTGCAGATAATCAGTATGCGGTTGTGGGAAGTGGCCCGCTCCCATCAATGCATATCGGACGAATCAGCGGTAACGACACCGATGATCTTGCATACATCTCCTGGAAACTGATGAATGCGGAGATGAATCCATATCAGCCATCAGGTGACAGCTGGTTCAATCATGCTTTCAGTATGGGCTGTACTG
>JAGLDB010000442.1 GCA_023145935.1 Candidatus Sabulitectum sp.
GCCAGGTGAACTCTGTCTAACCTTCATCGGTGTTTTGTATACCATGGAAAGAAGATCTTTTGAAAGAAATACTTCCTCCGATGTGCCAAAAGCCAGCGCTTTGCCTTCAGAGAGAAGAAGAACCTTGTCAAAGGCGTTGCCGGACATCTCTATCCTGTGCGTAGTTGCCAGGATAACAATTCCCATGTCCGCAAGATCAGAGAGAAGCTTCCACAACTGGGCCGCATGACCGTAATCCAGTGAAGATCCCGGTTCGTCAAGAAGAATAACCTCTGTTTTCTGGGAAAGAACCGCCGCAAGATTTACCAGACGGTTCTCCCCTCCTGATATCTCGTCGGTAAATTTGTCTGCTAGATGTGATGCACCAACCATGTCCAGTGCATCAAGCGCTATCCTGGTATCCTCGGCTGAGTCACTGGACCAGGTGCTTCTGTGAGGAAACCTTCCAAGCAGAACAGTTTCGATTGCAGTAAGACCTGCTGGAACAGGCGGAGACTGGGGAAGATATGCTATTCTACCTGCTCGTTCGTTGCGGTTCATTGATTGAACGGGACTGGAGTCCAGTGTAACTGATCCTCTGCTGTGAATTCCCGGAAAAGACATAATGCCTTTTAAAAGAGTGCTCTTCCCGCTTCCGTTCGGGCCGATAACCGCAGTAACACTTCCACCGGTGATTCTCATTGATACCCCTGAAACAGCCATTACTCCCGGGGAATAACCTGCAGCGAATTCCTGAAAAATCAGCTCAGACACTTTGCAATACCAACAATCAGCTCCTTTAAACGCGCCCCTGGAATAAGAACATAGTCGCCGTAAAGAACCGTAGTATTTGAATCGTCCAGCCCGTTGCTTCTCCAATGGTTCAGAGCAGTGTCATCAGTATTGTAAGGGTCGAGAATAACTACAAAATCAGGGTCAATTGCAAGAATTCCCTCAACAGACACAGCGGGATAACTGCCGGCTTCCGGAGCAGCCAGAACACAACCCATGCCGGTAAGAATATCAAAGTAGAAAGTATCCATTCCTGCAACAGTGATAGCACCATCTCCCTCCAGGTACACAACGATCATAACCTCAGGGGCAGCAGATTCGAAAACAATCGAGAGAGAATCCAATGTCATAATGATGTCGTCTCTGAATTCAGTCAGGTTCGCTTCCGGGTATAGATCTTCAATTCTACCGCTGGATTCATAGACATCATCCAATCTATCAAAGGAATACTGATAGCATGGAATTCCCAGTCTCTCTGCGAGATCTGTAAGAGATTGATTTCTACCCACAACATGTATTGAAGTTGCGCTGAGTGCAGTGATCATCTCCAGTGAAGGTGTCATAAAATC